>PHDR01000198.1 GCA_002841035.1 Bacteroidetes bacterium HGW-Bacteroidetes-12
GGGTTTTTCGTGGTCAAGCGAACAAAAAGAACATCTTAAATTACAATAGCTCACAAACTCAATATTTACTTCTTTGGTGGTAGTGCTGTTTTTTATAAGGTTCCATTTGTAATAAAACAGGTAATTTTTTACAAACAACATTCCTTGCAAAAATTCTAGCGATTTCCATAAAAAAGTTCCTTTTTTAAGGTGTCTTACAAAAAAATCTCGTGTTGCAATTAACATGGGTTTCTATTCAAATTATAGAATAGTAAAATTATGCAGAACACATTTTTAAAAGAGTGATATATGTCATATAAAATGTGAAAATGTGTGGATGTGCAAATTGAAGATTGAACTTCGGTTAGGTTTAGTGGGAAAGCCGTTAAGCGTTGATGATGAAAAATTAGTTTTTTAACGCAGCTATCCAGGCGGTTGTCCAAGCAGCTTGAAAGTTAAATCCGCCCGTAAGTGCATCTATATTTAACACTTCGCCAGCAAAAAAGAGGTTGGAAACAAGTTTGCTTTCCATATTTTTAAAATTTACCTCATTGAGTTTTATTCCGCCACAAGTAACAAATTCTTGTTTGAATGTGGTTTTTCCCTTAGAAGTGTACTTATCTTTTAAAAGAATAGCTACTAATTGTTGAAGCTGTTTTTTTGACACATCAGCCCATTTTAAATCTTCATTAATTTCGGCTTTTGCAATTAAATAGCTTTTTAATTTGTTGGGAAGATTAAAATCAAAAGCATTGCTAATTTTTTTTGTTGCAAAATTTGTTTTCAATGTTTGTAATGCCAACATCATTGCTTCTTCATTCATTGTTGGCAACCAATTAATCTCTATAGCAAATTCATAATTTTTTCCAGCTAAATATCGAGCGGCCCACGCACTCAGTTTAAGCACAGCCGGACCGCTAAATCCCCAATGCGTAATGAGCAAAGGGCCATTTTCTATAAATTTTGTACCAACTATTTTTATTTCTACATCGGCAACAATTCCTTGTAGGTTTAATATAAGATGTTTAGGTAAGTTAAATGTAAAAAGTGATGGAACGGGCGGTTCAATTGTGTGTCCTAAATTGGTAATAAATTGATAATTTTCAGCTTTACTAAAACCTCCAGTTGTAAGGATTATTTTTTTACAGTTTAATGCTTGTTTATTTGTAGTAACCAAAAAATTAGTATCGTTTTTTATAATTTTTTCTACTTTCGTTTGCAATTCAATAGTAATATTTAGGCGTTTTATTTCATTAAAAAAACAATCAATTATCGTTTGAGAGCTATCTGTAACAGGAAACATTCTTCCGTCTTCTTCCATTTTTAACTCAACATTTCTTTCTGAAAACCAGGCTATTGCATCTCCTGGTTGAAACTGATGGAAAGCACTAAGCAATTCTTTGCTTCCTCTCGGATAATATTTTATTAGTTCGTTGGGGTCGAAACAAGCGTGCGTAACATTGCATCTACCTCCACCCGAAACCTTTACTTTAGCTAAAAGCTGACTTGTTTTTTCTAACACCACTACTTTTAAGTTAGGATTGTTGTTCGCTACATTTATAGCTGCAAAAATTCCAGCAGCTCCACCACCAACAACAACAACATCATAATTTAGTGGATTCATAAATTGTTGAACTGATTTTTATAAGATAAAATTACTTTTTTGTTTATGGCTTTGTGTGTATGGATTCTTCCTAAACATCTTAAACCAGAATAGTTTAAAATAAATTGCTCAGATTCCTTATTTTCGTCTCCATTAAAAATAATTCCCTTCACTTTTAGTTTTTTATCTTTCAAGTTTTCTATGCTGAGCAATGAATGATTGATGCTTCCCAAATAGTTTTTAATAACTAAAACAACTTCAATATCTAATTTCTTGATGAGGTCAATTACCAATTCTTTTTCATTTAACGGAACCATTAATCCTCCAGCTCCTTCAATAATAAGGTTGTTATTTGTTGTTGGAAGGTTAATTTTAGCTAAATCAATTTCAATGTTATCAAGTTTGGCAGATGCGTGTGGCGACATAGGTTGCGACAAGCAATAGGCTTCTTTATGGAATTTTGACTTTTTGTTGGTGATTAGTTTTTTAACTTTTATAGTGTCAGAATTTTCTAATTCACCAGCTTGAATGGGTTTCCAATAATCTGATTCCAATGCTTCTGTTAAAATGGCTGAAACAATGGTTTTACCAATGTTTGTTCCTATTCCTGTAATAAAGTAGTTCATAAGTTTTTCTTTTACCACAGAGCCACAGAGGACACAGAGGTTTTATTTTTTTTTATTTTCTCTGTGAACTCTGTGTCTCTGTGGTAATCATTACTATTAATTTATCAACCTGCTCTTTGGTATTAAAACTATGTAAACAAATCCGCAATCGTTCTTGCCCTTTTGGAACGGTTGGAGATAGAATAGGTTTTACATCAAACCCTTTTTCTTGCATTTTTGATGCAATATTTTTTACGGCATCATTTCCTTTAATAATTATACATTGTATAGCACTAAAAGAGTTGAAAGTTGAAAGTTGAAAGTTGAACGTTGAATTAACGAAATAAGAGATAAGTGCTTTTAATTCGACAATTTTGTGTTTATTTTGAAGTAAAAATTCGTGAGCGTTTTTAATGGTTGCAATACTCGATAAAGGCAATGCCGTTGTATAAATAAAAGCCCTTGAAAAATTGATTAAATAATTTTTTAGATGCTCGCTTCCTAAAATTGCTGCTCCATGCCCACCAAAAGCCTTTCCGAAAGTAGCAATTCGTGCAAAAACTTCATTTTCGAGATGTAATTCGGCAACCAAACCTTTTCCATCGCCAAAAATACCTACTGCGTGTGCTTCATCAACCAATAGAGCGACTTGGTATTTTGTGCATAAACCAGCAATTTCTATCAATGGAGCAACATCGCCATCCATAGAGTAAATAGACTCAACAGCAACGTAAATTAAACCTGTAGCGTGTTTTAATTTTTGCTCCAAAGCAGCTAAATTATTGTGTTTAAAAGCAAAACTTTTAGCATTGCTTAATCTTATTCCATCACGAATGGAAGCATGAATGTACTCATCATAAATAACCGTATCGTTGCGTTGGGGTAAACATTGAAATAAACCCACATTGGCAACATAACCCGAATTGAAAATTAAGGCAGCTTCTGCATCATAAAAATTGGCTAAATAACGCTCCACTTCTTCTGTGAACGCATAATTTCCTGATATTAAACGTGAACCCGTTGCCCCATAACAAGGAGGTGTATTATCATTATAACAAGGGGACATGTCTCCTTGTTGGTAATGATGTATCGTTTTTTCTTTAGCAAACCCCAAGTAGTCGTTCGAGCAAAAATCGACTAAACAAGGGGTTTCAACCCCTTGTTGTTTTAACTCTCGAAAAGCATTTTCTTGTTTTCGTTTGGATAATTTTTTATTAATATAGTTGGTTGTTTTATCCAAAGTAGCCCAGTACTATTAATTATTTTCTTTTGCGGTTTTTCTAATCGTTTTTGCTTTCTCGGCAGCTTTTAGGTTTTTTTCTATGGAATGTCCAGGTCGACTCCACTTTATTTTTTCGTCAGCAATTAAAGGCAAATTGTCTTTTCTAATTTTTACTTTCGTTTCGTCCTTCATTTTTTCTGTTGGAGTTAATCCCAATAAATTAAACAACTGCATATCTTCATTATCACCAGGGTTTGGAGTAGTCAATAACTTATCTCCTGCAAAAATAGAACTTGCTCCTGCCATAAAACACAAAGCTTGTCCTTCTTTGCTCATTTGCATTCTGCCTGCCGAAAGCCGAACGGTGCTTTTCGGAAAAACAATTCGAGTGGTGGCTATCATTCTAACCACGTCCCAAATAGGCACAATTTCTTGTTCTTCCATTGGAGTTCCTTCAACTGGTACTAACGCATTGATAGGAATTGACTCAGGTGCTTCGCTTAGTTTTAATAAGCCCATTAACATTCCTATACGGTCGTTAACGGTTTCGCCCATGCCAATAATGCCACCTGAACAAACTTTTAATGAACTTTTACGCACATTTTCTAAAGTTTTAATTCTATCGTTAAATCCTCTTGTTGAAATTACTTCTTTGTAATATTCTTCTGATGTATCAATGTTGTGGTTGTAATAATGCAAACCTGCTTCGGCTAGGCGAGTGGCTTGATTTTCGGTAACCATTCCTAATGTGCAGCAAACTTCCATGTTCATTGCACTTAATCCTTTTACCATTTCTATTACTTGGTCAAAATCTTTTCCATCTTGCACATTTCTCCACGCAGCACCCATACAAACTCTTGATGAACCTGTGTTTTTTGCAGCTTCAGCTTTGGCTAACACTTCATTTAAAGGCATTAAATCATTTTTTTCTATATTGGTATGATAACGGGCAGCTTGAGGACAATAACCACAATCTTCGGGACAACCTCCTGTTTTTATAGAAATTAATTTACTTACCTGAATTTTTAATGGATCGTGGTGCAAACGGTGTACTTGTGCTGCATCAAAAATCAATTCCATTAAAGGTTTGTTGTATATGTTTAGAATTTCTTCTTTAGTCCAAGTTTTGTTGTTTTCCATAAATAATTAAAAAATTTTAATTGCAAAAATAAGGTAAAAATGGTTAATGGATAATTGATAACTTTACAAACTTTTATAACTTTAGAAACATTACCAACTAAATGCGAATAGATATTATTACCGTTTTGCCTGAATTATTAGATAGTCCGTTGAATACATCAATTCTAAAACGAGCTCAAGAAAAAGGGTTGGTGCAGTTAGTTGTGCATAACCTTAGAGATTATACTACTAACAAACAAAAAAGTGTGGACGATTATGCTTTTGGTGGTGGTGCAGGAATGGTGATGCAAATACAACCCATTGCCGATTGTATTGAGAAATTAAAAACAGAAAGAACTTACGATGAAATTATTTACATGACTCCTGATGGCGAAACCATGAAACAAGGCATGGTAAACACACTTTCGTTGAAAGAGAACTTGATTATACTTGCGGGGCATTACAAAGGAGTTGACCAACGAGTTCGAGATTTGTTTATTACCAAAGAAATATCCATTGGCGACTTTGTGTTGACAGGAGGAGAGCTTCCTGCTGTTCTTTTAGCAGATGCTATTATTCGTTTAATTCCAGGAGTTATTGGCGATGAAACTTCTGCATTAACAGATTCTTTTCAGGATAATTTACTTGCACCACCAGTTTACACACGACCAGAGGAATACCGAGGGTTAAAAGTACCAGAAGTATTGCTGAGTGGCGATCATAAAAAAATTGAGGCTTGGCGTGAAGACCAAGCGTTTAAAAGAACAGAAGAACGAAGACCTGATTTGTTGATTTAATTAAAACCTGAATACAGTTGTTATTTTATAATTCAGATTATTTGTTCTATTTGTATCAGATAAAAATCGTTAAAAACTTACTTCATAAGCTCCATTATCAGGAACAGACCAATAGTTTATGTTTAATTCTTCCGCTTCGGTCTTTAATTTTTCAGTAATAAAATTGGAGTTAGAAGCATCAATAATTATTTTTTTAGGTTCAAAAACGGTTGTTAAATCTTTGATTTTATGCTTGGT
>PHDR01000199.1 GCA_002841035.1 Bacteroidetes bacterium HGW-Bacteroidetes-12
ATGAACAGGATTGAGTTTATTGGAAATTCGCTTTTTATCCCATTTTTTCTGATTTCAGTTGGGATGATTGTCGATGTAAGCGTTATCACCAAAGGTCCGGAAGCCCTAATTGTGGCAGGAACATTATCGGTAGTCGCCCTATTCGGAAAATGGTTTGCCGCGCTATTTACGCAACAGGTTTTCAAATATTCAGTAGCGCAACGCCAACTCATTTTTGGGTTGAGCAGCTCTCATGCCGCCGCAACGCTTGCCGTGATATTGGTGGGTTTTAAAGCCGGGATTTTAGATGAAAATATTCTTAACGGAACCATCATTCTTATCTTAATTACCTGTATTGTGGCTTCTTTTGCAACAGAAAAAGCGGCAAAAAAAATTGTGATTGAAATGGATGAAGATTCATCCGATTTTAAAAGCGCAAACAGCTTTAACAATGAACATATTCTTATTCCAATAGCCAATATGGAAAGTATAGAAAAGTTGCTTGAATTTTCAATTTTCATCAAAGAAAAAAAAGCCGCCAATCCGCTGTCCATTCTTTCCGTAGTTTCCAATAATAACGAAGCGGAAATAAACATTCTGAACGCAAGAAAAAAACTCGAGGAATTTGTGAAACAGGCTTCGGCATCAGAAACTAAAATGAATGTAATCACCACCATAGACCATAATCCAGCAAGTGGAATTTCACGTATTTCAAGGGAAATTATGGCTGATATCATTGTTTTGGGATGGCCCCGCCATGCAGGTTTATTGGAAAAATTAATCGGCGAAAAAGTGGACAGTATTCTTAATAATACAAATAAAACCACTTTTATTTGCCATTTCGAAAAGCCTTTGGTGTGGCATAAAAGAATTGCCTTGGTGGTGCCACCTTTGGCCGAACACGAAAACGGATTTGATCTGTGGTTTAAAAAAATGGCGAAATTGGCGCAAGAACTCACAATTCCCATTTTATTGTGCTGTAATGAAACGACCCAAAATTATGCGAACAAACTTGTGAAACAAGCCAAGTTATCTGTGGCAATTGCGCCCTATTTTTTTGAAGACTGGGATGATTTTTTTGTGATTTCAAAAGCCATTCGCGAAGATGATTTATTGGTGCTGGTTTGCGCACGCAAAGGAGCTGCCTCTTATATGAATCTGCTCGAAAATCTGCCGTCCAAACTCGAAAAACATTTTAAAAAAAATAGCCTAATTGTTATCTATCCACAGCAATTCAGCCAACGCTTCAACAATGTGCGCTATAATAACATTACGCCAGAACCTTTGAGCAAAGGCATTGAAACCGTTCAAAAAATAGGTCGTGGCATAGGAAACATCTTTAAAAAAGAGGAACCCGGCGAAAGTTTGTAAACCCATAAACACATAAAAATAATGCGTTAAACAAATTATTAAAATGATAAAAGAAATATCTCCATTAAAAAAACAACTGGTTAAATTTACGCTTATCGGTCTTTTGGCCGTATCGGTCGACCTTTTGTGCTATTTTATTTTACTTAATTTGCTGCCCGCAAAACCATTTCAAATTATTGGCAATGAAGCCATCGCAAAAAGCATTTCCTTTATGTGCGGTATGACAGTTACTTATTTTCTTAATAAATATTGGACCTGGAAAAAAAAGGATCGATCAGGAAAAAGAGTGATTAAATTTGCGGTCTTATACGGCATCGCATTGCTTATAAATGTGGGCTCAAACTCGGCTTTGCTGTATGTTTTATACCAATACAGAAATTTGGTCGATTTGCCTTTTAAATACTTTATCGCTTTTGTGGGCGCTTCCGGCCTCAGCGCTTCCGTAAGTTTTATGGGACAAAAATTTTGGGTTTTTAAAACTTCTGATACCGTAATGGTGCATTAATATATTATGGGCGTTTCCCTGCGGGTCAGGCTTTTCGCTCCAATCTTTTATTGCAAAGCCTTGCAATAAAAGTATTTCCACTGCAATCCCTAACGCAAATTGAATTAAGATATATTATTTTTTTTTCAAATCATGGCTGCATATTTTGTTGAAAACCATATCTTTGAGATAATAACGGCATAATTTTCAAGAAAATAGTCTTTAAAATCAAAAGTTTTAAATATAAAAAAACGAGTTCGAGAAAAATCTTACCTTATAGTCATAATGCTTAAGTGTTGGAGTTGTTACCATGTTAAAAGCCTGAGTTAAAAACAACAACTCAAAAAAATTGAAATTATAAAATCCATTAATTAAAATTCTATTAATGATGAAAAACATATTCGATTTTTTAATGATTTCAGGCATTATTCTAGGAATTATTTTTATTGTAGTAACACAATTTTCCAAAAATGGAAGAGATAAAACTATTATTTATTTGAACTTAGTGGTTTTGTTTATAATTCTTAATAATATTCAGGCTTTATCACTTGAAACTATTTTTGTAAATGCCAATTTTTTTATTCATAGATTACAAATTCCTTGGTATGTTCTTATTTTTCCTTCATTTTACATTTTTTTAATCCATTATTTAAAAATAGAAAAGAAGAAAGCTTCATTTATTTATGTTTCCATTTCATTATTTATTATTGAAATAGCCATAAGAATTACATTAATCCCTTACTTTTTTCACGATGAAAATAATTTTATTGTCGCAAAATACGTACAAATAGAAGAAATAATAAATGCTTCCTATTCTATATTTCTTTTCATAAAGGCAATCAGAATACTTTTCAAATATTCAGATTTATATCAATCGGTATTGGCTTTTGACAATGTTAAATGGCTTAAAAATTTTATGTTTTTTGGCAGTATTGTCATACTTATGTGGGTTTGTGCTATACTTTTAAATTTAAACAACGTGTTAAATCGAGAAGTTTTTATATATTATCCCTTGCGCTTAAGTAGCACTGCACTTTTGTATTGGATTAGTTACCAAAGTTTTTATAACTATTCCGTAATGGTAGCAAGAATTCAGTTAAGAAAGGACATAGCTGCCGAAGAAAAATATAAAAGAGGAACCCATAATACAAAAAAAACGGATGAAGAAAAATTTTTAAAGATAAATAACTATATTAAACAAAACAGAAGATTTCTTGATTCTACATTTAGTTTAGAAAAATTATCATCAGAAATGGGGATGAGCATCAATAAATTATCCCACATAATAAATAAAGAAAGTGGGAATAACTTTTCGGAATACATCAACTTTTTAAGGGTCGAGAAAGCAAAAAAATACCTAATAAAATCCGATTACTCTGCTTATACAATTGTGGCAATTGGCCTGGAATGTGGCTTTAACTCCAAATCTACATTTTATACAGCTTTCAAAAAATTCACTAACATTACTCCATCTCAGTTTAAAAAAACATAAAATCTAACCGTCCTAATTTTCACAATTTGTCCTATTTTTTACAATTTGGGTAATCTTGGATATTCCTTATTATCAAACATTTTAATTTTGAGATGAATCTATTACTCAAAATTATGAAAACTTTAATCATTTATTTAATCGTCATTTCTTTATTGTTACAAAGCTGTTACACTTATAAAGCAATAGACTTGAATGATACTGAACTTGTAGTTGGTAAAAATTACAAAATAAGACAGGATACGAAATTTGTAAAATCGAAACTAGTAATAGTAAATGATAGCACAATAACTGTTTTGGTAGGCAACACCCGAAAAAACATTCAAATCTACAAAATTAAAGAAATTGAATTATCTGAATTTTCAACATTGAAAACAGTGGGATTAGTATTGGGAATTGCTGTAGTTGCAGTAGGAATTGCAGGGGCAATTGTAGTTAGTGCTTGGAACAATACGTCTTTTGATATCCCCCTTACATTTTGAATTGTTGGATTGCAACCGCAATTTCCAATAGTTTTATGACATAGTGATTAAACATTCATCAATCTAAAACATTGATTATGATACTGCTTATAATTTACACTTTATTTAAAAAGTTCAACAATCAAAGTTGGATAGGGCGAAATTTTAAAATAAGTAAATTTTTTAAAGTCAAAATCCAAAGTTTTTTTGCGAGCCTTTTTATGACATTAATGCTATTAATACCAATGTTGTCAAAAGCGCAGAATCTACAACTTAATTATAAAATAATTAGAAACGGAGATGATATTGGTTGGATGCGACTTGAAAAAAACAATGTTGGCAATAATTCAGATCTCCTATTAGTTACCGAAATAAAAACCAAAATCATTTTTCCAATTACGGTATTTGCAAAAGATTCCTCCATTTTTGAGAAAGGAAACCTGATTTATTCATCTCAATTTAGAAAAACCAATGGCGCTATAAAATTGAAAAAACAAACCAGACTTATCTCAAATGAATATGAAGTATTGGAAAATGGAGCAAAGGAAAAGCTACCCTTCTCCATTATTAATACAAATTTGTTGTGTCTGTATTTTCAAGAACCAATAGATTTAAAATCTGTTTATTGTGACATTCAGCAATGCTTTGTTAATGTAATAAAAACAGCTGATGGCGGGTACAAGGTAAAGTTCCCGAATGGTAATGTTAATTGCTATTATTACAAAGAAGGAGTTTGCACTAAAATAAAAATCATGCATTCTTTTTATTCAGCCGAAATAATTCTTAGTCCACAAAACAATAGTTATGCAAACAGCAAATAGTTTAATATACATCTTTACTTATGTTATATTTTTTGGATTTAACTGGATGTGCAGAATCAGAGGTACCAATAGATTAATAGATGATAATGGGCTTTTTACATCAAAACCACAAAGTCTAATTAGCAATCATGTCATTGGGGTAATTTGGCTGGGAATCATTCCTGTGATTCTTTTAAGGCATTCGATTTTAAAAATTTTAACGAGCAATATAATACCGGACATTTTTTTTGTGTTCTTGTTCCTTTTGATTTTTATGCTACTTCTAGTCACTTCATTCAAACAAAGTTCAGCCAAATTTGATAAAAAACAAGCATCTCATGAAAGTTTCATTCATTTATCCTCAAGCTTTTTTATCTCATATTTCATCGTTAGGGCCTCATTCCTTTTTGCTTATGAATTATGGTTTAGAGGATTATTACTTTTTGACTGTATTCATTGGTTTGGAATCCCTACAGCTGTTTTTATAAATGTCTCCCTATATGTTTTATTACACATTGTTAATAGTAAAAAAGAGTTATTGACTTGCATCCCTTTTGGGTTATTAGTTTGTTTTTTAGCATAATTTTTAACGCTGCTTGGCCAGCCATAATTCTTCATATAGGTTTCTCATTTGTATTTGAACATCATTTTTACCGATTAAATTTAATTAACGCTAAAACTGCAAAATCATGAAAATTTTAATTACAGGCGCAACAGGATATTTAGGACATCGGCTTGCTCTAACCTTAGCCGAGCGTAAAAACGAAATACATATTTTGGTAAGAAACCCTAATTCTGATAATATTCCTTTGCATAAAAACATTAAGGTTTTTAGCGGTGATATTACAGACAAACAATCCATAATAGCAGCTATCAATGGATGTGAACAAGTATATCATATAGCCGCAATTGTAAAACCATTTGACAAAAATCCTTCTCTCTTTCACAAAGTAAATGTTGAAGGAACCAGTAATT
>PHDR01000200.1 GCA_002841035.1 Bacteroidetes bacterium HGW-Bacteroidetes-12
TGTGAAATAAAAACATCTTTCAATGCTTCAGTAAATGTTTGGCTGAGGTTCGCATTTGCTAATGGAGCATAATTTTGAAATGTTTTAATAGAAAATGTTTTCACATCAGGAGCAATAGATGCACCCGTAAATGAATAATCTATTTTGCAAGAAAAAATTACTGCAAAAAGAAAAAACAGAGATAGGCTTCGTTTATTCATTGATGTTATATTCTTTTATTTTTCTGTATAAAGTACGTTCAGAAATACCTAGCTCTTCTGCTGCTTTTCTTCGTCTATTATTGTGTTTTTGTAGCGATTTTAAAATCATTTCCTTTTCTTTATCAGCCAAAGATAAGGATTCTTCTTCTATGTCTTCATGTTCATCAAAAGCTTCTTCAGAAGAAATGATTTTTGGTTTATATACTTCTGGATTTGTATTTTCTTCTATTTCTGCTGTTGATTTTGCATATAAATGCTGAATACTTTTTATAAGGGAATCGTTTTCATCATTTTCAGTAAGATTAGATTTTTTACTGTTCATAATTCCAAAAACTAATTTTTTCAACTCATTCACATCGTCTTTTAAATCAAAAAGTACTTTATATAAAATATCTCGTTCAGATAAATCAGAATTTTCTGCTCCTTGATATAAAGCTGGTAAATTTTGAGCTGTAACATCTTTTGGCAAATAGTTGAGTAAAGTTGTTGCTGTAATTTCTCTGTTGCTTTCAATAACAGAAATTTGTTCGGCTACATTTTTTAATTGTCGGATATTTCCGGGCCAATGGTATTTCACCAATAATTCAATAGCATCGGGCAAAAGTTGCACGGTTGGCATTCGGTATTTCGATGCAAAATCGGAAGCAAATTTTCTGAATAATAAATGAATGTCTTCTTTGCGTTCTCTCAATGATGGTAAAACAATAGGCACTGTGTTTAAACGGTAAAATAAATCTTCTCTAAACTTTCCTTTTTTAACAGCTTCGGCAAGTTTAACATTGGTTGCGGCAACGATTCGTACCTCAGTTTTTTGTACTTTTGATGAACCTACTTTAATAAATTCACCAGTTTCAAGTATCCGTAATAATCGAGCTTGAGTTGATAAAGGAAGTTCTCCAACTTCATCTAAAAAAATGGTTCCTCCATCAGCAACTTCAAAATAACCTTTGCGTGCTTCATGGGCACCAGTAAAAGCTCCTTTCTCGTGTCCAAAAAGCTCTGAATCTATTGTTCCCTCTGGAATTGCTCCACAATTAACAGGAATGTACTTGTTGTGTTTTCGGCTTCCCAATTGATGAATAATTTGTGGCATTACTTCTTTTCCAGTTCCACTTTCGCCCGTAATTAATACCGATAAATCAGTCAATGCAACTTGAGCTGCAATGTTTATTGCCCTGTCTAACATTGGAGAGCTTCCAATGATGCCAAAGCGTTGTTTTATTTGTTGTGTATCCATTTTTTGAGTTGAAAGTTCTTAAAGTTTATAAAGAAGTAAGTGGTGAGTGGTGAATATTTTCACATTCACACATCAAAAAATTCACACATTAATTCACCGCTTTTCCTAACAATGTTCCACCTGTGCAATTTTCTATAAAAACAGTAACATAATCGCCAAT
Organism: Bacteroidetes bacterium HGW-Bacteroidetes-12; assembly: GCA_002841035.1. Taxonomy (GTDB): domain Bacteria; phylum Bacteroidota; class Bacteroidia; order Flavobacteriales_E; family Vicingaceae; genus BRH-c54. The sequence goes on from PHDR01000200.1 coordinate 1,598, forward strand.
TTTATAATTTTCTTTAGGAAAAACAACGACTGTGTTTTGTGATGTTCGTCCTGCCAATTCTGCATCGGAGCGTTTTGATTTTTTTTCAACTAGCACCTCAAATGTTTTGCCTACATACGCTTTGTTTCGCTCTAACGAATGTTTATTTTGCTTGGCAATTATTTCGGCTAATCTGCGGCTTTTTACTTCTTGTGGCACATCGTCTTTGTATTTCCGTTGAGCTAATGTATTTGGACGTTCGGAATAGTTAAACATATATCCAAAATCGTATTTCACATAATCCATCATCGCTAATGTATCTTGGTGTTCTTCTTCTGTTTCGGAGCAAAATCCAGAAATAATATCAGATGAAATGGCACAATCGGGCATTATTTCTTTTATTTTATCTATTCGATTCATATACCATTCTCTAGTATAACCTCTGTTCATCAGTTCTAAAATACGGTTGTTTCCGCTCTGCACAGGCAAGTGAATGTATTTACAAATGTTATCGTATTTTGCCATTATTTCTAAAAACTCATCGGTAATGTCTTTGGGATGAGAGGTTGAAAAACGCACTCGAAGTTGAGGACTAATTAACGCTACTTTTTCCATTAATTGAGCAAAAGTTACGCTTTGGGCTTTTTCTTCTTCAGAAAGATTTTCATAGTTTTTTTTCAGACCATCTTCTCCATACCATAAATAGGAATCTACATTTTGACCCAACAACGTAACCTCTCTAAACCCTTTGCTAAACAAATCTTTAGCTTCATTAATAATGCTCTCAGGGTTTCTGCTTCGCTCCCTTCCTCTGGTGAATGGAACAACGCAAAAAGTACACATATTATCGCAACCTCTTGTAATGGAAATAAAAGCAGTTACCCCATTGCTCAACAACCGAACAGGGCTAATGTCGGCATAGGTTTCTTCTTTTGAAAGAATCACATTTACTGCTCGTTTTCCTTCATCAACTTGTGCCACCAAATTAGGTAAATCTCGGTAAGCATCGGGTCCAACAACAATATCAACAATACGCTCTTCTTCTAGTAATTGCGTTTTTAAGCGTTCTGCCATACAACCTAACACACCAATAATAAGTTCGGGTTTTTTCTTTTTTTCTTTATTAAAAACAGTTAGTCGTTGTCGAACCGTTTGCTCTGCCTTATCTCTTATAGAACAAGTGTTTACCAAAACAACATCGGCTTCTTCCAAATTTTTGGTGGTTACATATCCTTTTTCTGTAAGTATAGAAGCAACAATTTCACTGTCCGAAAAATTCATTTGGCAGCCATAGCTTTCTATATACACTTTTCGTCCTTCTAAGTTTTTAGGTTCTAAAACAGTTGCACTGCCTTGCAACGCTTCATCTATTACTTTGTTTTGAAATTCCATTGTGTTTTCTATTAAGTAAGGCAACAAAATTAATTAAAAAAAACCATGCTTCTGACAGAATGACACGATAAAACAAAGTAAGTGGTGAAATAAAAAAGCTGTTTCGAGTTATCGAAACAGCTTTTGTGACCTCGACAGGATTCAAACCTGTAATCTCTTGAGCCGTAATCAAGTGCATTATTCAGTTGTGCTACGAGGCCATAATGTATGACTTTTTAAAATTAAGTCCTCAATCTTCATCCCGATAGCTATCGGGATGAAGATTGAGGACTGCCGACTTTATAGACAGACACTAATTATTTTGCAAATATAAATAAAAATGATGGAAGTATTCTCAAATTTATTATTTTTAGGTTTTTATAAATCGCTATAAAATACACGATAATAATGTACGGAAAAGTAACAGTTGAAATTTTAGAACATTTAAAAGCCATTGTTGGAAAAGCTTATGTTTTGGTTGATAATGAAGCATTAGATAAATATAGTCATGATGAAACCGAAGATTTAAAATTTATTCCCGAAGTGGTTGTGAAACCAAGAACAGCAGATGAAATTAGCTCTATTTTTAAATTATGCAACAAAAATTTAATTCCTCTAACGCCACGAGGAGCTGGTACTGGTTTAAGTGGAGGAGCGTTACCTGTAGAAAAAGGTATTTTACTATCTATGGAGCGTTTCAATACAATTATTGAAATAGACGAAAGAAATTTACAAGCTACAGTTGAACCAGGAGTAATAAATCAAGTATTTCAAGATGCGGTTAAAGAAAAAGGATTGTTTTATCCTCCAGACCCAGCGAGTAAAGGAAGTTGTTTTATTGGTGGAAATTTAGCAGAAAATTCGGGAGGGCCTAAAGCCGTGAAATATGGTGTTACTAAAGATTATGTACTAAACTTAGAGGTGGTTTTGCCAACAGGCGAGATAATATGGACGGGAGCAAATGTGTTGAAAAATTCAACAGGTTATAACATTACCCAACTAATGGTGGGAAGCGAAGGCACATTGGGTATTATTACCAAAGCCGTTTTTAAACTTATTCCTTATCCTAAATTTGATTTATTGATGCTTGTTCCTTTTGTTTCAGCCCAAGAAGCTTGTAGTGCCGTGGCTGCAATTTTTAATGCAGGCATAATTCCTTCGGCAATGGAATTAATGGAAAGAGATGCTATTTTGTGGGGGAAAAGGTTCCTTAATGATACAGCTATAGTTATTGAAGATAACACAGAGGCCCATTTGCTTATTGAAGTAGATGGAAATGATATAGAAGTTTTATACAAAGATTGTGAGCTTATTTATCAGGTATTAGAAAATTTTAAAACTGGAGAAATACTTTTTGCTGATGATTCCACTCAAAAAGAAAAGCTATGGAAAATTAGGCGAGTGATGGGCGAGGCAGTAAAAAGTCAATCTATTTATAAAGAAGAAGATACTGTTGTTCCTCGTGCTGAATTACCTAAATTATTAAAAGGAGTGAAGGAGATTGGAGCTAAATATGGATTTAAATCAGTTTGTTACGGACATGCAGGAGATGGGAATTTACATGTAAACATCATTAAAGAAACCATGAGTGATGAAGCATGGAATAATGAATTACCAAAAGGAATTACTGAAATTTTTCAACTTTGTGTGCAATTAAAAGGAACTATTTCGGGAGAACATGGCATTGGTTACGTTCAAAAATCATATATGCATATTCCTTTTGATAAAAAAATGTTGTCGTTACAAAAACAAATAAAATCCGTTTTTGACCCAAATAACATTTTGAACCCAAGCAAAATGTTTCCTTAAAAAAAAGTCTTCCCAATTACTTGAGAAGACTTCATTTCAAAAGGAGTGGATTTTTTGATTTAACTACCTATCTAATTAACTTTTAAAACTATCTCCTTAAGATTTAATTAAATAGACGTAAGAGTTTTTGAAAAGGTTGCTTGTCCCTAAATTATTTTAAATTAGGATTCTAATAATATGCAAAATATTTTTTTTTTAAAATGAAATTAAATATTAATTTAGTGGAGTAAAAAAAACTAAAACAATTATAAAATATGAAAAAAATTACATTATTTTTTGTGGCATTATCAATCTCAATTGGAGGATTTTTTGCCCAAAACAGAGTTGCACAACCTGTTTCATTACCAACAAATGACATCATACCTTCAGAGCGTACATGTGCCACTATGGACATGGTTTCTCAAGAGGAATTAGATGCTTTTCAAGAGTGGTTGGAGCCACAAGTACAGGCTTACCTCCAAAATCAACAACAATCAGGAAGTCCAGAAGTTGTTTATACTATTCCAACGGTTGTGCATATCATTCATAACTCAACAGAAGGAATAGGACAAGGAAGAAATCTTTCTAATGCTAGAATCCAATCACAAATAAACATATTGAATAACGATTTTAGAAAAACGAATTCAGACATAGGCTCTGTTCCTTCTATGTTTTCTGGTATTGCAGCCGATTCTGAAATAAATTTTTGTTTAATTCAAACCTACCCAACAGGACATCCAAATGCAGGACAGGCAATGCCAGAACCTGGTGTGAATAGAGTTTCTGCTACTACTATAGGAGGAGGAATAGCTAATACTA
>PHDR01000201.1 GCA_002841035.1 Bacteroidetes bacterium HGW-Bacteroidetes-12
GTCAATAATGTTATTGATGACCGTAAAGATTTTGATAAATCAGCTTGGGCTGCAGCAAAATTAATTCGTACAATTTGCATACCTGAAACTAACCGGATTTTAAATGAAAAGTGCATCACTTATGAACCTACCGATTTGTGGTATAGATTATTAGTTTTACATGTTTATCATGCTGGAGCTGGTAATGTAAAAAAAGTGCTTGATGTTATTAATCCTGAAAAAGGCAATATGGAATTAATTACAACCATGTGGCAAACAGAAGCTGGTGGTTTCAGAAATGCTTCTCAAAATTATTCCCAACTCGCTTTAGCATCCATTTTAGAGTTAAATGCAATCATTTATAATAAATGTGATTTTATTTATCCTTGTGCTGAAGAAGAATCTATGATAGAATAATTAGGGTTTGGTTCAGTAAAAAAATCACTTCCATTCAAAAGTTTCAAAAAGATGATGAATATCTTTTTCTATGTATTCCAATACAGGTTGAATAGAATCTTGGTTAGGAACATTATTGAAATACAGAGAACCTCTCACAAAATGGTTTGTGCTATCTGTTAAATGAAATTGATAAGCTGATGCAGCATTCCCTTCAATAATATAAACCAATCCATATACTTTTTTTTCTGGAAATGAAATGGTATTCTGCTCAATATCAAACGCTTTCACAGTGTGTTTAAATGCCAATGTTCGGGAGTCTTCTAAAAATTGATTGATATTATTATCTACAGGTTTATAACTAAAATAGATACTCGCATTCATTCCGTTAAAAACGATATCAAACCAACAGGGTTTATCTATATTGTTTTTATTGGGTAGAATAGATGCATAAGTTGGGATTTCAAAAGAAAACGGACAGTCAGTTTCAATATTTTTATATGATTTCTCAGGTAATTCAATTCTAAAATATCCTGTTGGTTTTGGCGTATATGTTGGTGATTCGCAAGCCGTGAGCAGAAAAATTATATTTATTAAAACGATATTTTTTGTTTTCATTTTAAAAATTGTTTTTGTTCGAGATAACTTTGTAAAATTAGTGTTGCACTGATTTGATCAACTAAGGCTTTATTTTGACGAGTTTTTTTGTTCAACCCTGCATCTATCATAGTTTGAAATGCCATTTTTGAAGTAAATCGTTCATCTATTCTCTCAATTTTTATGGCTGGAAATTTCTTTGAAAAATGCTTTACAAAAGGTTCTATAAATCGTGCTGATTCGGCTGGATTATTCTGTAAATCTTTTGCTTCTCCAATTACCACACATTCAACATTATATTTTAATATGTATTTTTCTAAAAACGGAATAACTTCGGTTATGTGAAGCGTAGTTAATCCTGATGCAATGATCTGCAAATCGTCTGTTTCAGCTATTCCAACTCGTTTCTGACCGTAATCTATAGCTATAATTCGAGGCATATACTTTAGTAGTTAGGGGTTAGTAGCTAGGGGTTTGTAGTTAGGGGTTTGTAGTTAGGGGTTTGTAGTTAGGGGTTTGTAGTTAGGGGTTTGTAGTTAGGGTTAGTAGTTAGGGTTAGTAGCTAGGGTTAGTAGTAACTGTTTTTTAACTACTAATTCCCTAACTACTAACTACTAATTCCTCATTTTCAATTCATGTCCCATTTTATCTTTTTTTGTTTGAAGGTATACTTGGTTGAAACTATTCGATTGAATTTCGAGTGGTACGTTTTCAACTATTTCTAATCCATATCCCATTAATCCTGTTCTTTTCTTTGGATTGTTGCTTAATAATTTAATTTTGGAAACACTTAAGGCTCTTAAAATTTGAGCTCCTATACCATAATCACGTTCATCTGCTTTAAAACCTAATTCTATGTTTGCCTGCACAGTATCTCTTCCTTCCTCTTGTAATTTATATGCTTTCAACTTGTTTATCAATCCAATGCCTCTACCCTCTTGATTCATATAAACAATAACACCTTTTCCTTCTTTTTCTATCATTTGCATTGCTTTTTGTAATTGAGGTCCACAATCACATCGGCAAGAGCCAAAAATATCGCCAGTCATACAAGAGGAATGAACTCGAACTAAAATAGGTTCATCAGGTTTCCATTCTCCTTTTACCAAAGCTAAATGATCCATATCGTTGGTAGTTTGTTTAAATGCAACCATATTAAAGTTGCCATATTCGGTAGGTAATTGAACGGTTACAATTTTATTTATTAATGTTTCGTGTTGTAATCGATAGGCGATCAAATCTTTAATGGAAACTATAATTAACTGATGTTTTTCAGCAATTTTCAATAATTGAGGTAAACGAGCCATTGTTCCATCTTCGTTCATAATTTCAACAATTACGCCTGCTGGTTCAAAACCTGCCATTCGGGCAAAGTCTATTGCTGCTTCTGTATGTCCTGCTCTTCTTAACACACCACCTCTTTTGGCTTTTAAAGGGAAAATATGTCCAGGTTTTCCTATTTGTTCTTTTTTTGTTGCTGGATTTATTAATGCCAAAATAGTTTTTGCTCGATCACTTGCTGAAATACCTGTTGTACAACCACTGCCAATTAAATCAACTGAAACCGTAAAAGGTGTTTCATAAGCTGCATTGTTTGTTTGAACCATTAGGTCTAATCCTAACTCTTCACACCTATCTTCAATAAGTGGAGCACAAATTAACCCTCTTCCGTGGGTTGCCATAAAATTTATCATTTCAGGCGTAACCGAACGAGCTGCGGCAAGAAAATCACCTTCATTCTCTCTATCTTCATCGTCAACAACAATAATAACCTTTCCGTTTTTTATTGCCTCAACGGCTTCTTCTATGGTATTTAATTTTGATTTCATCTACTATATTTTCTACAAAATTAAGAAAATTGAAGTTGTGAGCTGTGTTGTTGCTAATAAAGTTTTCATTCATGCTAAATTTTAAAATTTCTAGATAAACTCAAAGTCCTTTTTGAAAAATAATGCTACTTTTAACAAAAAATTTTAAAATTATAGAACTATGGGATTTCCATCTGATATTGAGATAGCTCAAAAAAATGTAATGAATCACATTACTAAAATTTCATCTTATTTAAACATCAATGAAGATGATATAGAAATGTATGGTAAATACAAGGCAAAACTTCCGTTATCATTAATTAACAATAATAATATTGAAAAAAGCAACTTAGTTTTAGTTACAGCATTAACACCAACTCCTGCTGGAGAAGGGAAAACAACTACTTCTATTGGGTTAACTGAAGGATTAAATAAAATAGGCAAAAAAGCAACTGTAGTGCTAAGAGAACCTTCTTTAGGTCCTGTTTTCGGGATTAAAGGTGGTGCTGCTGGCGGTGGGTACGCTCAAGTTGTTCCTATGGAAGATATTAATTTACATTTTACGGGTGATTTTTCGGCTATTGAAAAAGCAAATAATTTATTAGCTGCTCTTATTGATAACAATATTCAAAATAAAAATAGCACCTTAAATATAGACCCTAGAACCATCGTTTGGAAAAGAGTTATGGACATGAACGACAGAGCGTTGAGAGAAATTATAATTGGTTTAGGTGGCACAGGAAATGGAGTTCCTCGTCAAGATGGTTTTAACATTACACCTGCTTCCGAAGTAATGGCTATTCTTTGTATGTCGGAAAGTTTTAGCGATTTAAAAACAAAACTTGGAAACATTTTTATTGGATTTTCTTTTGATAAGAAACCTATTTATGCTCGTGATTTAAAAGCAGAAAATGCTATGGCTATTTTATTGAAAGATGCCATAAAACCTAATTTAGTTCAAACTTTAGAAGGAAATCCTGCTATTATTCACGGAGGTCCTTTTGCAAATATAGCACAAGGCACAAACACTATTTTGGCAACAAAAATGGGGTTATCCTTGTCCGAATATGTGATTACTGAAGCTGGTTTTGGAGCCGATTTAGGTGCTGAAAAATTTTTAGATATAAAATGTGTTTCTGGAGGATTAAACCCAAAAGCATTGGTGTTGGTAGCAACAATAAGAGCGTTGCGTCATCATGGAGGAGCAACAAAAGAGCAATACAACGATGCTAATCTTGAACGTGTTGAAAAAGGTTTTGCCAACCTAGAAAAACACATCGAGAATTGTAAAAAATTTGGTTTAAACCCTGTTGTAGCAATAAATGCTTTCCCAAGCGATTCTGATGCAGAAGTAAAATTAATTCAGGATAAATGTGCAAAACTTAACGTAAAAGCAGTTGTTGCTGAGGGCTTTGCCAAAGGAGGCGAAGGAATGACAAATTTAGCTAAGGCAGTTGTTTCTGAAGTTGAAGCTGGTAAAAATAAATTTACACCTCTTTATGATTGGAATTTACCCATTAAAGAAAAAATTGAAAAAATAGCTACAGAAATTTATGGTGCCGATGATGTTGTTTATTCAAAAAAAGCACTTACAGATTTAAAAAAAATAGAAGCGTTGGGTATGCAAAAACTCCCTATTTGTATGGCTAAAACACAAAAATCATTTTCTGATAATGAATCATTAATTGGACGACCAACAGGTTTTTCTGTAACTGTCAGGGAGTTTGAATTTGCTGCGGGAGCTGGATTTATTATACCTATTTTGGGAGATATGATGCGTATGCCAGGCTTGCCTGCTATTCCTGCATCAGAAGGAATGGATATTGATGATAATGGAAAAATAAGTGGATTGTCATAAGTGCTGAAGCAATTTCTTAAAAAAAACCGCTAGTGTGATGATTCATAAATTACATTATTGTTAACAAAGGACTATTAATAACGAATTAGCACATTCCTACTTCAACGTCATCAGCCTGAGGCAGACAGGTTTTAGAAATTTTTGAGACACGAAAAAATTGTCTGGAATCTGGTTTAATATGACCTTTCTCCTCTTGTCCCGATAACTATCGGGAGAGAAGATGTTGTTTGAAGTTGCGGTAGCAGCGAGATTATAACATCAGAGGTGTGTTTTTGTTTGATATATTGTAAACACACCCCTAACCCCTCTCGAGAGGGGAATTGCCAACACACTTAGCCAATTTCTTATCCTTACGTCATTCCCGAAATTTAGAAGTGCAACGGAAAAACTATCGGGAATCTGTTAATAATGCCACGAATACACGAATAAAAATCTGTGAACCCAATCTGTGAAAATCAGTGTAATCTGTGGCATAAAAAACTAATGACATATTCTCTTGCCACAGATTTCATAAATTAACGCAGATTTATTCACTGAAACTTTTCTTGTTTAATGGGCTAATTTTTATAAATTTAGAGGGAATAAACTTAAACTGATTACAAATTGCTAAAGTAATTAATCAAATGAAAGAATTAATAATAATATTTAACCTTCTAATATTAGTTTTTTTGTATTCTTGCTCCAGTTTTTATTATGGTCAAAAACAAAACTCAACATTTCAAACTCTTTATGTGATTAATGGGACTGGCAAAGATTTAAAATGGTATACTAAGAACTATCTTTCAAACTCGCCAGAAAATAATGATTTTGGTTATACATGGTTTATAGAAGGTGCAAGAAATACTATTTCTTACAAACCTAATCTCGATAGCACTCTATTTATAGGTATTAATTATGATAATC
>PHDR01000202.1 GCA_002841035.1 Bacteroidetes bacterium HGW-Bacteroidetes-12
TCCGAAACAGCAAAATTGGGTTGAGCTGTGATAAAAAGAAATTTTTTATCGTCCGAAAAAACAAACCCATTTTCAATGGTGATGTTCGAAAAATTGGTGTTTTTTTCTAAAGTTTTAAAAAAATCGCTCGAAATATAAAGCGGGTCATTAAGTATAAACTCTTTTAAAACAAAACCACTAGGCGATAATAAGTTTTGCTGAGCATGAATTAAACTTGTTCTGATGGTATCTTTTTTAATTTTATTTTCAATCGATTCGTAATAGGCATCGGCAATGAAAATAGGAAAATTTTGGTGGTAATAAGCATACACTTCTTTTTCAACATCTGGTCTTTGAATAACCAAATTGTTTATTAAACCTTGAACAGAGGTTGAAATGGAATCAGAAAAAATGGTTGTGAGATTTTCAATTTCTTCCTCTGCTGTTTCGGAAACAGCAATAGAAATAATGAGTTGATTGCTTAAATTTTCTTGGTCAATAAATTTAAAAAAATTGGCGTAAGCATTCCCCTTGGGTAAGGTTGAAAAAATATTTTCATTCAAACTAAGTTTTGAAACGCCATAAGAAAGCACCGTTACAATTGCAGTAAGGAGTCCCCAAAAAACATATTTTCTAGCATAAAAGAAATTAATAAGATGGTTTATTCCTTTTCCTAACATATTAACAAAAGTAGAGTGTTTTTTTCGTTTTGCAAACTAAACTAAATTTTTGCAATAATTTGTGAATCTTAATTTTTAAAATAAAACAACAAAATACTCAACTTAAAATCAGTTGGTTATGTGTTTTTTTGTAATTATATAAAAATATGTCAGATAAAAGACTGATTAAAAAATATAATTATAATATCTATATTTGTCGTTTTTATTTAAAATTGGTATAAATAACAAATGAAAAGATTAACAATAGAACAAGCTCAACAAATTGTTTTTAATGAAAAGGATATTGAGTTAACGAAAAATACCATCGAAACCATAAAAAAATCGTTTGTTTTTTTAACTTCTTTTTCTAAAGACAAAATTATATATGGAATCAATACAGGTTTTGGACCAATGGCTCAATTTAGAATAGAGCCAGAAGAACTGAATCAATTGCAATATAATTTAATTAGAAGCCATGCTAGTGGTTCAGGAAATGTGCTATCACCAATTTATGTTAGAAGTGTTATTTTGGCACGATTAAATGCGTTTCTACAGGGGAATTCAGGGATTAGCCCAGAAGTTGTTACACAGTTGCATCTATTTTTAAAACACAACATCACACCCGAAATATTTGAGCATGGAAGTGTTGGAGCGAGTGGTGATTTAGTTCAACTTTCTCATTTAGCAATGGCATTGATAGGTGAGGGATATGTGTATGAAAATAACGAGCGAGTTAAAACAAGTGAGGTATTAAAAAAACATAAAATAGAGCCATTAAAACTAAATTTGAGAGATGGTTTAGGAATTATTAACGGAACATCTTGCATGACAGGAATAGCCGTTGTTAATCTTACTTATGCCAAAAGATTATTAACGCATGCAATCACAGCCTCATCAATAATTAATGAAATTATTGAATCTTTTGACGATTCTTTTTCAAAAGAATTAAATGCCGTTAAGTTGCATCCTGGTCAAAATTACATTGCCAAAGAAATGAGGGAGTTTCTGAAAGATAGCAAGCTAATTAGAAAACGAGAAGAACTTTTTAAAGATGATGCAGAATTGCAACGAAGAGAATTTAAAAAGAAAATTCAAGAATATTATTCCATTCGATGTGTACCTCAAATTTTAGGGCCCATAATTGACACGCTTAATTATGCCGAAAATGTTGTGGAAAATGAGCTAAATTCTACTAATGATAACCCCATTATAAATTTAGAGGTGCAAAATGTTTTTCATGGTGGTAATTTTCATGGAGATTATATTTCGTTAGAAATGGATAAGGTAAAAATTAGTTTAACAAAGCTATCAATGCTAATGGAACGCCAATTAAACTTTTTATTAAACCATCGATTAAATGATAAATTTCCTCCATTTTTAAATGCAGGTAAACTCGGTTTAAATTTTGGATTTCAAGGCATACAATACACTGCTACATCAACAACTGCCGAAAGTCAAGCGTTGAGTAATTCCATGTACGTTCACAGTATTCCAAACAACAACGACAATCAAGATTTAGTGAGCATGGGGACAAACAGTGCTTTGATGGCAAGACAAGTGTTGGAAAATACGTATCAAGTTGTGGCAATTCATTTAATGGCTATTTGTCAGGCAATAGATTTACTTAGTGAAGCAGAAAAATCGAAATTATCAACAAAAACAAAAAAGGTATATCGTGAAATTAGAAAAATTGCTAGTTTTATAACCGATGATGTTTCTCAAGCTGAGACGATACATAATGTAACTAAATTTATAAAAGAAAATTCACTCGTTTGATATGAAAAATTGTGCATTAATAACAGGAGCATCAAGAGGATTAGGAAAAGCAATTGCAATTCAACTAGCCTTGGATAATAATTTACATATTTTAATAAATTATTCTTCTAATGAAAAAGCTGCAGAAGATACATTAAATGAAATTGTTAAAAATGGAGGTACGGCCGAAATTCTTAAATTTAATGTGCAAGATAAAGAAAATGTTGATAAAGCTTTAGATGAATGGTTTGCTAAAAATCAAGATAAATTTATAAGTGTTTTGGTTAATAATGCTGGAATTACCAGAGATGGTCTTTTTATGTGGATGCCCGAAAAAGACTGGGATGATGTGATTGATGTTTCGGCAAAAGGAATGTTTAATGTAACACAAAAATTAATTCAACCTATGTTACGAAAAAGACAAGGAAGAATAATTAACATTGCATCTTTATCAGGATTAAAAGGAGTTCCTGGTCAAACCAACTATTCAGCAGCAAAAGGAGCAATGATAGGAGCAACAAAAGCATTGGCTCAAGAAGTTGCTAAACGAAACATAACCGTTAATGCAGTAGCTCCTGGTTTTATTAAAAGTGATATGACTGAAGCGTTTAATGAAGAAGACTATAAAAAATTAGTCCCTTTAAATCGGTTTGGAAATCCTGAAGAAGTAGCACATTTAGTAAGTTTTTTAGCTTCCGAAAAAGCGGCATACATAACGGGCGAAATAATTAACATTAACGGAGGAATTTATTCATAATGGAACATAGGGTTGTAATTACAGGTATGGGCATTTATTCATGTTTAGGCGAAAACTTAAACGATGTAAGAGATTCATTATACAAAGGGAAAAGTGGAATTATTTTAGATGAAACAAGAAAAGATTTTGGTTTCAGATCTTCACTTACTGGAATGGTAAAAGACCCCGACTTAGCTCCATTTTTAAATAGAAGACAACGATTAGGAATGCATCAACCAGCCATGTTTGCCTATATGGCAACAAAAGAAGCCGTTGAAAATGCAGGCTTAGATATAGATTTTTTAGAAAAAACAGAAACAGGATTGATTTATGGTAATGATAGCACTGCTGGCTCTATAAGTGAAACGGTTGATAGAATTAGAGAAAAAAAAGACACAACCCTAGTGGGAAGTGGTGCAATTTTTCAAAACATGAACTGCACTGTTAATATGAATATTTCAACTATATTCAAATTAAAAGGTATTAATTTCACATTAAGTGCCGCTTGTGCATCAGGCTCCCACTCAATAGGAATGGGATATTTATTAATAAAACAAGGACTACAAGAACGAGTTATTTGTGGAGGAGCTCAAGAAATTAACCCAACAGCAATGGGAAGTTTTGATGGATTAAGTGTATTTTCAATTAAAGAATCAACCCCAACAAAAGCCTCCAAACCCTTTGATAGAGATAGAGACGGATTAATTCCTAGTGGAGGTGCTGCAACCGTGATTTTAGAATCTTATGAATCAGCAATAAAAAGAGGTGCTCCTATTTTAGGTGAGCTTATTGGTTATGGATTTTCATCAAATGGAGATCATTTATCAAATCCAAACATTGACGGGCAAAACCGTTCATTAAATATGGCTTTAAAACAAGCTAATATTAATGTAAATCAAATTGATTATATCAATGCCCACGCAACATCAACTCCTGCGGGCGATAGCGTTGAAGCAGAAGCTATTCATAGAGTTTTTGGAGGAAAAACGGCTGTAAGCTCAACCAAATCAATGACAGGACATGAGTGCTGGATGGCTGGAGCCAGTGAAATAGTGTATTCTATGTTGATGATGCAAAATAATTTTATCGCTCCAAATATAAATTTTGAAAATCCTGATGAAATAACAGCAAAAATTAATATTATTGCAGAAACTAAACAACAGGATATAAACTGTTTTCTTTCAAATTCTTTTGGATTTGGTGGAACAAACTCTAGTTTAATAATAAAAAAAATAAAAAAATGAATAGAGAAACTATAATAGAAACAGTTAAAGACTTTTTATCTGAAGAATTTGAGGTAGATAAATCTAAAATTCAACCAAACGCAAATTTACAAGAAACGCTTGATTTAGATAGTTTAGATTATGTTGATTTAGTAGTGGTTATTGAAGAAAATTTTGGATTTAAAGTAACAGGAGAAGATTTTATTGGTATAGGTACTTTTGATGAATTTTATACTCTTGTAGAAAAGAAACTAGCCGAAAAATAATAAATGAGTAAATGGAGTGGTAAAAGTAAAGGAAGTGTTGTAGGTTATCGAATATTTTTGAGTGTTATAAAGATTTTTGGATTACCATCTACTTATTTTTTACTAAAAACGGTTACTTATTTTTATTATAAATTTGACACAAAAAGTAGAAATTCTATTGAAGAATTTTATCTGAAAAGATTAAAATTCGACACCAAAAAAACTAAAAAAAAAACAAAAGAGAATTTTTATTATTTTGGACAAACACTAGTTGATAGAGCCGCTTTTTTAATAGGCAAAGGCAATAAATTTACCTTTGATTTTAACAATGAACAAAGCTTGATTGAGATAAGAAACGAAGGAAAAGGAGGGATTTTATTAAGCGGACATGTTGGTAATTGGGAAACCGCAGGAAATTTATTAACCGCACGAATAACATCTACAATAAATGTGCTGATGTTAGATGAAGAAGAGAAAAAAATTAAACAGTATCTAAAAGGAACAACAGGCGGTTCAAAATTTAATGTTATCCCAATAAAGAATGATTTAAGCCATGTAATTAAAATACATAACGCATTAGCTAACAACGAATTTGTTGCAATTCATGCCGATAGATACATTGAGGGAGCAAAATTTATTGAATTAGATTTTTTTGGAGAAAAAGCAAAATTTCCGTTAGGACCTTTTATAGTAGCCTCAAAATTTAAAGCACCAGTTACTTTTGTTTTTGCGGTTAAAGCAAAAAGATACCATTATTTATTAAGTGCAACATTGCCCATTAAAGAAAAATTAACACCCGAAGAAATAGCCAAAAAATTTGTAATTGAATTTGAAAATAAAATAACTTCACATCCTGAACAATGGTTTAACTATTTCGATTTTTATAAATAGAGTCTG
>PHDR01000203.1 GCA_002841035.1 Bacteroidetes bacterium HGW-Bacteroidetes-12
AAATCGTTTTGTTGCTAAAAACACTAGTTACCGATACATAACTTCCAGGAGGGTTTACAAAATCGGTATGTTTAAAAAAAGTTAATTCCCATGAATTATTATTAGGTTCTCTATCAATTAATTGATTGGTTATCATATCGAAATAAACAAAGTTTTTGTTTGTATAAGTAGATTTATTAAAAGTTATTACTTGTTCGTTGCTACCATCAACATTGGCATATTTAAATTCCCACAAACCAGTTTTTAAGCTAACAATCCATAGCTTTCTATAGGTGTTGTCGCTTAATTTTATTAAATATAGCGAATCGCCAAAAGTCCAAAAATTGTTGTTTGGGTTTAAAATTCCCCAACCCATATCAAAAGTTCCATTAGATCCTCTAAAAGCATTAAAAGCACCATTTACCCAGGTTGTGTCGGTGTTTAACAATTTTTTCCATGAACTAAAATTGGTTGTATCAAAACTATTCCATTGTGCAGTATCACTTGGGTAAGCCCACAATGTTGTGGTTGCTTCGTTTAACAAAATTGAACTTCCCGCAGCTCCATTTCCACTAACAGAAAATGCAACAGACCAATTGTTGTTATCTACATTTGCTACCTCTCCATTTGCTAAGCTATAAAACACCTGATTGGTGTACAATGCTTGCATGGATGTAGAATCGTTAATTGGCTGAGCCATTGCTATTATTACTGTCGTTGATAATAGGATGGTTAAAACTAATTTTTTCATAACTTTTAATTTATAGTGTAAAGTTCGTTGTATAATTAAAAACATAGCGTGATTTTTATCTTGTTTTTTTGTGATTTTTATCAGAAAAAAGAGGGGAAATTCCTTTCCCCTCTTTCCACCTAAAATTACTCACAATCAATAACCTAACTAATATACATCATGAGTAGTATTGTACACATTAAATTTACCTGTAGGGTTTTCAACCCAATCGCCTTTAATGATTTGTTTAAGCTCCAATGTTTTGTCGTTATAGATAAGAATTGCACTTACTTTTCCCATAAAAACAGATACCCAAACTTCATCACCAGCTTTGTTGTATTCCATGTGAACCATTCTCCCATCAACACCTTCGGGCATAGTAATGGTTTTTTTGTGTTCTAATGTTTCGGTATCAAAAACATCAACTACAGAGTTAAGAACAGCATCAGGATTCAATGTTCTATCTACCCATAAGTGTTTAGATTTAGGATGAGATTTCACAAATAATGCACCACCACCATTTCCAGGAGCTTTTATTTCTTTCACAACTGTCCATTGGCCTTCTCCTGGGTTTGTTTTGATGAGAGAAAGTTTGTTTTCCCCTAAATGACTAGTTATCCATAAGTCTCCTAGTTTGTTTTTTATATTTGCACCTCTTCCTGGGTGAGGTTTAATACCTGTTTCAATCATGGTAACCAATTTTTTGTTTGGCACATCAATCACCACAATTTTATTACTAGCGTTTGCAGCAACAAGAAAGTATTTTTTAGTTACATCCCAACCACCATCATGTAAGAAACGAGCAGTAGGAATTTCTGTTATACCAGGGTTTTTAGGGTCGGTATAATCTACAATACTAACAATACCTCTTTCTTTAATATTACAAATCCAAACTGGGTCGGTATGAGAAGCGACAATTGCAGCAACACGAGCTTCTTCAATAAATTCTTTGTCGCCATCACAAGCATTTCCCGCAGTAGGAGTAACGCTAATTGGTTCTAGCGTTTGTGCATCAAATATTGCAATGTGAGCAGGACTGTAACCTCCAAACACTAAGTATTTGTCTTCGTATCCTTTGTATTTAGATACATCAACTGATCTTGAATCAAAAGCACCTCTTACTTCAGCAACAATTGTTGGTGTTTCTGTATAGGTATCAATCATAGTAATTCGACCATCTCTACCTACAGAGTAGATGTATCTTCCAGATGCTGATGTTCTAAGAATGTGTACAGCAAATCCTGTTTTCAATACTGCTATTTGTTCCTTAGTGTCGCCATCAATAATTGCAACCTTACCTGCATCACGCATAATTACACCGAAATAATTATCAATGTTTCTTTTGTGCATTGGTTTTGTTGGTCTGTCGGCAACAGGAATAATTACTTTCCAAGTTTCTTTTATTTCTGCCATACCAAATGGAGGAACCACTGGAGGTGCTACTTGTAAAAACTTAACCATTAGGTCTATTTCACTATCTTTTAAGATGCCTTTCCATTCGGGCATACCTGCAGGTGTTCCATTTTCAATAAATGCTCTTAAACCAGCATCGCCAAGTAATTTTGTTCCTGGAGCAGCATTTCCTTCTGGTGCATCTGGTAGCAAATGTGGACCTGTTGCTCCTAATCTAGATGAACCGTGGCAACCTGCACATTTATCAAAATATATTTCTGATGCCATTTGCATTTCTGTATCACTTAACCTGATACCTTCAATTTTTGTTTCTACTGCGTCTTCTTTAGGTTTTTCATCTGCTCCGCAGCTGTACATTACCAATGAGCCTGCTAATGATAAGTACAATAAATGCTTTTTTTTCATATTTTTTGTTTTTTAATTGATTAGATTATTGATTTGTTTTTTTATGTTTTTAAAGCTTTAATTTATGATATAAAGATATAAAGGTCTTTTATTCCTATAAATGATTAAACTCAATTAGAAATCTATTTTTTGGAAGAAAAATGTATGATTTTAGTCATTGAAATGGACTTAATATAAAATTAACACTCCAATTATGTAACTAATAATAAGGATTATAGATATTAGTTTCCAAATGAAATGAGCATTTTTAACTTCGACAAACTGAAAAGTTATGGTTAGGAATTTAATCACAGAAAGTAAAGTTATTACTAAAAATAGTTGCGTATTATGTGTTTCGGCAATAGTGAAACTGGCTAAAATAAGTGCAATTAAAATGATCCAACTGATGGTGTTTATTTTTATTTCTTTGTTCATAGTTATAAAAGATAAAGTACAGGAAAAATTAATATCCAAATTAAATCGCACAAGTGCCAATAGGTTGCGGATGATTCTACATCAAAAGTGTTGGTTGAATTGTATTTGTTTTTTGAAATAGCATGCTGCATATAAGCCAAAAGCCCAACGCCAAAAAGCACGTGAATATAATGAAAACCAGTCATTAACCAATAGAATGTGAAAAACGTATTTTCAGTAAATCCAATTCCATGATTTATTTTCCCATAAAACTCGGTGCTTTTAATAAGTAGAAAAACAATTCCGAAGAAGAGGGCTATTTGCACGGAACGGGCCGCTTTTTTATTATCGTTGGTTTTTAATTGATGCAAGCTATTTGCCATAAAATAGCCACTGGTTATTAAAACAATGGTGTTTATTGTTCCCACCAAAGGATTTAAAAATGCTTGAGCTTGTTTAAATTCGGCTAGTGCATTTTTTCTATAATGAAGAAAAACCATTATAGCACCCAAAAAGGTAAAAATTTCTAATAAGATTAAAAACCAAATAAGAATTCCTCCTGGCGGATAATAAATTGATTTGCTGTTTTGGTTCATGAGTTGATTAATATTTTTTTATAAAATTTACCAAACGCAAACGGTAAATCCGATGGTTTTGATAAAATGTTGTAATTGTTATGCCCAAACATTTGTGGTAAATAATATTTTGCTTGAGCTTCAATTGCTAGCGAAAAAGTATGTATGTGTTTGTTTGATAGCTCGCTAAGTGCTTTTTTTACATCTTCAATTCCGTAATTCCCTTCATACGTATCGTAATCGTTTGGTTTTCCGTCTGATAAAAGAATAATCCATTTTCTTGAGGTGTTTTCTTTTTCTAATTGACTTCCTGCGTGTCGCAAAGCCGTGCCTATTCTGGTATAATCTTCTGCTTCAATTGCTCCAATTCTGTTGCGGGTTTTTAGCCAATTTTCGTTGAATTTTTTTATGCTTTTATACGAACAATTGTTTCTAGTACGTGATGAAAAGGTGTCGATTTGAAATGAGATACCAAATTCATTGAGTACTTCACCAAAAAGTAAAACAGACGTTTTTTCAACATCCAGCACTTTTTCGTTGTTGGTATAACCTTCAGAAGAAAGACTGGTATCCATTAATATGAGTACCGATAAGTCTTTTTTTCGTTTTCTTTTTGTGGTGTAAATTTTTTCGGACGGTGTTTTTTTAGAATATATAGCTGTAAAAGCATCAACTACTGCATCTAAATCTATTTCCTCTCCAGCAGTTACTCGCTCTACTTTTTCATATTCGTTGTGAATTTGAGTGAATAATTTTAATAAATCTCGTTTTGTTTTTTCGTTTTCTTTAAGTGTTTTTACTGCGTAATTTGAGAATTTTTCGTCCACTTTTTTTGGATAAACTTTACAAAAATTGAGTTTATACATTCTGTTTTTGTAATCCCATTCGTCATAATGTAAAAAATAACCTTTATCCAATTTATTTTCAACGATGATGTTGGCTTTGCTGTTTACAAATTCAGCTTTATAAACTGAATGATTTGCCTCGTCAGTTCTAACTGTGTGTTTTAAATTAAGTTCTCTAATTGCTTCTTCATCATCGCTAAGCGTATCATCACCATCCATTTCTTTAAATGTGCCATTAAACTCAGAAGCAGTATCTACTTTTTCAAAATTATTGGTAGCCACATTATCTTCTACTTGTTTCTGATTAATGGCAACGGTTTCAACTTCATCACTGGCATTGGCATTTAGTTCGGTGGTTATTTCTGGTTTTTCAGTTTTAAAAGTATTGTTGCCTAATCCATCTCCATTAGCGTTAAAAAGATGAGGTTGTTTTTTCATCCATCTTCCATAAAGCCAAGAAAAATCGGGTTCTTTTTCTTGTTTACTATAAAAATCTATCAAGTTGTTTTTTTGAGTTTGATAAATTTCTTCAGTATTTGGATATTCTATAAATAAGTGGGTTAACACTTCTTCGGAATGTTCTTTGGCTTGTTGTTGAGCGTCTTTTGTTTTATGATTCTCGTTGTCTCCCCAATTTAGTGCTAACTTTTGCTGAACCGATAAATAAAGTACTCGAAAAAGGTAATAATTAACATTATCTTCTAACAATGGATTAAAAGAGATAGATTTTGGCAAATAAAAAGTTAAACCCGACCAACCGCCTTCACGTTCGGAGGTAACAATTTCGTTTTGTAATCCAGTTAAAGCTCTTGAAAGTAAAGTTAAACGGGGTTTGAGAGGTTCAAGCAAAACTGTTCTTTTCAACTTTTCCTCATCAATTTTTACGGTTATTTTTTTGTAAAAATTATAGATACGTTTAAATATGACTTGGTCTATTTCCATTAGAAGTTACGAATTAGGCTTCAGTAGTTATGTATTAGTGGTTAAGATGTTTTTAAACTTTCAACTTTATAAACTTTCAACTCAATTACATACTCAAACTAATTAAATCTTTCAGTGCAATTAATGTATCTTCATCATCAGTAAGTGGTTCTGCAATTGCTACATCGCACGAAAGCCGTTGAGGCAAACCGCTTTTAATTAATAAAGAAG
>PHDR01000204.1 GCA_002841035.1 Bacteroidetes bacterium HGW-Bacteroidetes-12
ACATCTACTCAATTTGCCCGCTGATAACGCAGATTTTCGCAGAATTTATAGTTAAATTTTTAATCCACACATCCACACATTAATAAATTCTCACATTAACAAGTTCGCTTCAATATTTTTAGTAACATCTTGCAACACATCAAAAGCGGTTTCTGCCATTACATTTCCTTTGTTGTCTAAGGTTGGGTTTACTTCTACTATTTCTAAGCAAGCTAACTTATTGGTTGCTATAATTTGATTAATAATTTTTTTTACCTCATGTTGGTCAAATCCTTTAGAAACAGGCGTTCCAGTTCCTTTAGAAATTAAATCACAATCTAACGAATCAACATCAAAAGAAATGTAAATATGGTGGCACGCTTTTAGTCGTTCTAAGGCTTCGTTTACACAAACTTCTAACCCTCTAAAACGGACTTCTTCTACCTTATAGTTTTTCATTCCATTTTTTTTGATGCTATAATCTTCGGGTTCTTCGGTATCTCTTACACCAAAAAAAACAACATCTTCGTGTTTAACTTTGGGTAAAATTCCGCCAATATTTTTCATTCCTTCCCAGTTTTGGTGCGTTTCTTCTTTAACTTCATTTACCTTTCGGTCTAAATTGTCATCACCAAGAGCCGCAGCCAAAGGCATTCCGTGAATATTTCCAGAAGGTGTTGTGTAGGGCGAATGTAAATCGCCATGCGCATCTATCCAAACAACACCTAAGCGTTTTTCGGGAAAGGCACATTTAATTCCGCTAATTGTTCCTAATGCAGATGAGTGATCGCCAGAAAGCACCAAAGGAAAATTATTTTGTTCGGCACAATTTTTTACGGCATCGCACAATCTTTTACAAACTTCTAATACTTTTCCTATTCGTTTGGCATAAGGGGTTGATTGTTTTAAGTAAATAGCTTCGTTTTCGCTTTCTATTTCAACATAATCATACTTATTAAAATAATCATTATTTGCATTAATAGCCGCTATTTCTATGGCATCAATACCCATATCTGAACCCCTGGTTCCAGCTCCTATGTCTGAACAATTTTTAATAATTATTATCTCTTTCATTTCCGTATTTTTTGTTTATATTTCCATTGTCGTAAGTAATTTTAAATTAATCTTTAGTGATTTTTATGTAAAAAACTTGCTTTAACTATTAGAAAACAAAATTATTGATATATTTGTTGATTAGAACTATACACACAAAAATAGTTTTAACTAATTGTATTTTCATTTAGAATTTCAATATTTCCATAAAAGAATATAATTAAACAAATTGAAAAAAAATTTAGTTACAATACTTCTATTCATTTCCATTTTTTCTTCTTGTAAAGATGGTGTTTCTGATAAAACCGAAGGGGTTATCGAATATAAAGTTACTTATCCAAAAATGGATAAAACCAACTTTATGTTAGATTTTATGCCTACCGAAATGAAAATGTATTTTAAAGATGATAAATACATTACTTCCGTTTCGGCAGGAATGGGAACTTTTAAAACTAATTTTATTTGCGACAAAGCACAAGATGAATTTTTTCAATTAGTTAAACTTATCAATAAAAAATATGCCTTAAAATTAAAAGGTAAAGAAATTTCTGCTACATTAGAAATTCTTCCTAGCTACAACATTGAGTTTGTAGATGAAGCTAAAAAAATTTTAGGATATATGTGTAAAAAAGCAATTGTTACAGTGAACAATGAGGGTCATGATGCGTTTACAGTTTACTACACCAATGAAATAAAAATCCAAAATCCAAATTGGTGCAATCAATTTGCTCCCATTGACGGAGTAATGTTAGAATATCAATATGAAAAATATGATGTTTGCATGCAATTTAAAGCAAAAAAAATAAAATTTGAAAAGGTTAATGATAACATCTTTGAAATTCCAACCGATTATCAATTAATTTCTTTTGACGAGATGGAGCAAGAAATGACTGAAATTTTTGATAGTTTTAAGTAATAATTCAACTAATCTATAATTATAATGAAAAAAACAATCCTAACACTTTTAATTCTTAATGCTTTCACACTTCAATCTTTTACTCAAAAAAACTTTGAAGGTACTGTTACTTTTAAAATCACTTATGGAGAATTGCCCCCAGAAATGGCAGGTTATGAAAGTATGTTACCCAAAGAATCCATCACAAAATTAAAAGAAGGGAAGAGTAAAACTACACAGACAACCGCTATGGGAACAAACATTACCATTTCAGATAAGGAAGGAAACGTAACCATTTTAATGAATATGATGGGGCAAAAAATTGCGATTAAAGAATCTATAGATAAAGAAAAAGATGCCTCTTCAAAACCAATTATTACTTATGTTGATGAAACAAAAAAAATAGCTGGTTATACCTGTAAAAAAGCTGAATTAAAATTTGCTGATACCGATGAAATAATGGTTGTATATTACACAGAAGAAATTGTTGCAACAACATCGAACTCACAGTTATCTGTTGATGGTTTAAAAGGATTTATGATGGAATATAGCATTAATAATCAAGGTATAGAAATGATAATTTCTGCATCTACCGTTACAAAAGAAAAAATTTCCGATGCTGAATTTATTGTGCCTAGTGATTATGATGTGATGACTAAAGAAGATTTCCAAAAAATGATGTCGGGAGGAGAATAAATGATTCATGAAATTAAGGACTTTATTTTGTAACAGCTCCTAATTGAAAGCGGTAAATTAATTGCCGCTTTTTTTATTGTTAATAGGGTTTATTCACAATCAATTGTTATTTATTAGCGTTCTTTCGGTTAGTAAACGCCTAACTAATGTATAAATTTGTTAGTTAATACCGTAAAGAACAAAATGGCAGTTAATCAATTTAAAAAAAAAGAACCCGAGCAATCTACTTCAGCAAAATCGGCTATTAAGAAGAATGATGCCATTAAAAAAGACGGGGTTTTTGCAAAACCTCTAAAATTTTTTCATTCTATTTTTTATAATGAAAAATTGGCTCAAGGTGTTGGTTTAACATTACTTGTCTTTTCTGTTTTTTTACTTTTGGCTTTCACATCCTCTTTATTCACTTGGAAAATCGATCAAAATCTTATTAATAATTATTGGGATAATCCAGAAATACAAGCAGAAAACTGGATGGGAAAATTAGGGGCATATTTTGCTCATCAGTTTATCTTTAATGGTTTTGGAGTTGCTTCTTTTTTATTTTCTTTATTGTTTTTTATCACGGGTTTTAGAGCTTTATTCAAAGTTTATTTATTACCATTAAAAAAGACTTTTATATATTCCCTTTTTGCTTTAGTATGGTTTTCAATTGCTTTTGCCTATTTATTTAAAAGTATTCCTATTTTGGGCGGAACATTTGGATTTCAATCAGCACTTTGGTTAAATAGTTTTGCAGGAAACATTGGTATCGGATTAGTTTTAGTGTTTTCACTATTATTATTTCTAATACTCAATTTTAATCTTTCCTTCAAATTACCAGAACTTTCAAAAGTGGTGGAAGACGAAAAGACAGAAATGGAAAGTAACATAGAAGCTGAAGAACAAGCCGAAATTTTCAATGAATTTAAGTATGATGAGGAAGAAATTGATGAAGTCCAAACAGAACCTTTAGAAGAGCCTCAACATCCCATTGAATTATCAACAGAAGCGCCTCCTGAAAATGAAGAAAAAAAATCGGACGAAGTAGAATTTTCTATTGAAGAAATCAAGCAAGAAGAAGTTACACTCAGTGAAGATGAATTAAATCAAAAAGCAAAAGATTTTGGAGAATATGACCCAACCTTAGATTTATCTTCCTACAAAATGCCTCCCATTGATTTACTAAAGGATTTTGGCAACACTCAAAAAACAGTAACCAAAGAAGAGTTAGAAGCGAATAAAAATAAAATTCTTGAAACCTTATCGAATTACAACATCCAAATAACCAGCATAAAAGCAACCATAGGACCAACCGTTACGCTTTATGAAATTGTGCCTGCTCCTGGTATTCGTATCTCAAAAATAAAAAACTTAGAAGATGATATTGCATTGAGTTTAGCAGCACTGGGCATTCGTATTATCGCTCCCATTCCAGGAAAAGGAACAATAGGTATTGAAGTACCCAACCAAGACCCCGAAATTGTTTCGATGCGGCTAGCAATAGCCTCCGATAAGTTTCAAAACAGTAAAATGGAATTGCCCATTGTGATGGGAAAAACCATTACCAACGAAAACTTTGTGTTTGATTTAGCAAAAATGCCACATTTACTAATGGCTGGAGCAACCGGGCAAGGAAAATCGGTAGGATTAAATGCCGTAATAACCTCTTTGCTATACAAAAAACATCCTTCCCAACTAAAATTTGTGTTGGTCGATCCAAAAAAAGTGGAATTAACATTATACAACAAAATTGAACGCCACTATTTAGCCAAACTTCCCGACACCGAAGAAGCCATTATTACCGACAATCAAAAAGTAATTAATACGCTTAATTCGTTGTGTATTGAGATGGATAATCGTTATGGATTGCTTAAAGACGCTCAAGTTAGAAATATTGTAGAATACAATAGCAAGTTTGTTGCTCGAAAATTAAATCCCAATGACGGACATAAATTTTTGCCTTACATTGTGCTGGTTATTGATGAGTTTGCAGATTTAATTATGACTGCTGGCAAGGAAGTAGAAACACCCATAGCTCGTTTGGCTCAATTGGCTCGGGCAATAGGAATTCACTTAATTATTGCTACACAACGCCCCTCGGCAAACATTATCACAGGAATTATTAAAGCCAATTTTCCTGGTAGAATTGCTTTTAGAGTAACCTCTGGCATAGATTCTAGAACCATTTTAGATTCGAGTGGAGCCGACCAGCTAATTGGGCGAGGAGATATGTTAATTTCGCAAGGAAACGATTTAATTCGGGTGCAATGTGCTTTTGTAGATACGCCAGAAGTTGAACGAATTTGCGATTTTATTGGCGAACAAAGAGGCTATCCCGAAGTATTTACACTTCCCGAATATGTTGGCGAATCCTCATCGGGAGGCTCTGGCACGTTTGATAATGAAGCCAAAGACGATTTGTTTGATGAAGCCGCACGCATGATAGTGCAACACCAACAAGGCTCTGCTTCTCTGCTCCAACGAAAAATGAAAATTGGCTACAACCGTGCAGGAAGATTAATAGATCAAATGGAAGAAGCAGGCATTATTGGCCCTTTTGAAGGTAGCAAAGCCAGACAAGTATTAATGACAGACCTTAATGCTTTGGAACAGTTTTTGAAAGGTGGAGCATCAAACTAAAAACATTAATTTTACATAATTAAAACAAACACAATGAAAAAAACTACCCTTCTACTTTTAACCAGCATAATTTCTTTAGCAGGAATTGCTCAAGATGACCTTAAAGCAAAAGCTATTTTAGATAAACTGAGCGAAAAAACCAAAAAATATACTTCCATTAAAACTACGTTTGATTACCAAATTGTAAACAAAGCAGAAGGATTAAACGAAAAACAAGCAGGCACACTTCAA
>PHDR01000205.1 GCA_002841035.1 Bacteroidetes bacterium HGW-Bacteroidetes-12
TGTTCTTTTTCTTTCAAATGTTCTTGTCGGTTCTTTTCTTCTCCAATGGATTTGAGCCATGCTTCATATTGTTGGGTGGATATGGGTTCATATCCTGTATTATCTATCATGTTATACATGGCATTTCTTTGTAAAAAGGTATCATAAACTATCGGGTACTTAGCTTTTAATTGCTGTGGGGTTGGTGTTTCATTGAATTGTTTTTTAATTTCATAAACATATTGCCTTAAAAGCCCTGTATAATAATTGGCTTTGAGTGCCATACCATGTATGCTATTAGGGAAATACTCCATTGATTTGTTAAGGGTTTCTATTACAAACCCATCGTTCCCGAATTTTATTCCGTAGCCTTGTGCTAAATCTTGCATCATGTAAGCAACGGTTTGTTGATTGCTTAGTGTGTCCATATAGATTCCACTTCTGATGGTTTCTGTTTTGATAAATCCTGATTCAAAAATTAAATCTTCAGTAATCAACATTCCATTGGTCAACTCTAAGTTATAAAACTTGTTTCCCTCTCTCCCTCTCTAAATTGAATATAGGTGTGTTTAGGTGAGAAGGAAATATAGGCTTCTGCTCCTATCGTTGTGCAAGTGCTTTGTATAGTAGAGGTAAACTATGGCATTGCCCTGAATTGGTTTTGAGTAGTTTGGTTACAAACATTTTTCGCCAGTCTTTGTAACCCATGTAATCGTCAAAATCATAGGTCATGGGAAAATGATTTTTACCGTTCAATTCTAGGCTGTCGGAAAAGAAGCGAAACAACATCATGTTTTTTGCTAAATTGCTTGTAGTGTCATAACCATTATGAATCATGTATTGTTTACAAAACGCTACTATTTGATTAAGTGTCTTATCAAATTCTTCATAGCTTCCTTTGTTTTCATCGTAAGCGTTTTCTACTAAAAATGCAGCTTTTCCTATGTTAATGGGAGATTTACCGTTTGCCATGTTTAGCAATTCATCATAAGCGGAGTAGTAATTTTTGGTTTCGGGATAGATGCTGGAGAAAGAAGGTATATTGAAATGAATCCGTTTATCTCTGACTTTCATTTGATCAAGTTCTACTATTATTTTCTCTATTTCCGATTGTTCTTTTTTGGCTGCTAAAGGGTCTTTGTAATAATTGGTTTTTACATTGTCGGGGTAACAGGTTTAGAATACCCCATTGCCTGTTTAGAATTGTTATTTTGTTGTTGATGTATTTTACTGGCAGGGTCATTTTTCGGTTGGTAATTAGATGGTGTTGTGGGAGTATAGCTTTGTGATGGGCTTTTGGGTTGAAATGTTCCATATGTAGGTGTCTTTGGAGCAGAATTTACTTGACTATAAATAGCCGTTGTAATGGTTAAAATTAATATCATTATAAATAACCTCATTATCATATATGTATAATTACTCAAACCAAAAATACTCTTTTTATTTTTTCTACAAGGAATGATTATTTCTTTTGTTTTAACAGTCATATTTTTTTTTAACTTATTGATTCATTTTTAAATTTCACTAATTATAAAGTAATTTTTCAACCCTTTACAACTGAACAACAACTATTGATTTTTAAAACAAGTGTCCCATTGTCTGTTTCATATTTGGATAAAAAGTCAACAGCTCCATTTTTAAAAAAAGCTTCTTTGGTTATTATATCATCATCGCACGAAAAACCAATTACTTTTATTTCAGGAAATTGGTCTTTTACCAATTTGGTAGTTTCAATGCCATTAAGTATCGGCATACAATTACCCATCAAGATAACATCGGGTTTCAGGTGTTGCAAAAAAGGAATAACTTCTTTACCATCTTTACATTCGCCAATTACTTGAATTTCGGGTTGTTTATCGAGGGAAGATTTGATAGACTTTCTAATAATAGCACTATCATCGACCAATAATACTTTAATCATAGGGTTTTATTTTAGTGAATAAATCCCCTCAAAAAAAGAGGGGTGGAACTTACACTTACTCGAAAGAGAGGTACTGGAATACCCACAAAAACGAAATAAGCAAAGCCCACCCCAATCGGTGAGCGTTTTGCTTATAATTCTCGTCTTTGTTGTAAAATTTCCAGTTTTCTCCTTCAAGAATTATAGCTATACGCTATACAATATTTTAATTTAGTTTTCTTCTATATGCTTTTAATTTTTATGTTTGATACAAAAAAAATATAAATTTTTAATTTATGAAATTGACAACCAACTTTCTGATAAAGAAATTATATAAAACAAAAATCACCTGTCAAGTTTTTAAAAACTTGACAGGTGAAAACAATTAAAATTTAGCTCTCAATGAAAGAATAAAATTCCTTCCTGGAGCAGTAATTCCTGAACTGTATGTTCTGTATCGCTCATCGGTAAGATTTTCAATTCCTCCGCTAATACTAAAATTTTCATTGAGTTGATAATTAGCTTTAAAATTAAGTGTTAACCAACTTGGCGAATAAGGATTTCCATTTTCATCAATGGCATACAATTCTGGTTTGCCTTTTTCTTCTTCAGCTAAATCTTCAAAATCAACTCCTGCACTATATTGAGCATAAAAATCTAAAGCTAATTGCTTGGTTTTAAAAGTAAGATGTGAAGTTCCAAAAGCTGGAGCGGCATGGCGAGAGGGGCTTTCTGTTTTGTCGTCTAATTCTTCCGTTCCATCTTGAAAATTAAACCTTGAAATCAATCCAAAACCTGCTGGTAATTTAATTTCTATACCAGCATGGAATCCTACAATTTCTACAAAAGCTGCGTTTTGAATGGCTTGCACTTGGCTTAAATCGCCTTGAAACATGATGCTGTCTTGTCCGTTAAATTGAAAATCTCTTCTTACTAAAGCGTCTTCCAAACGAGTATAATAGCCTGTTGCGGTTATTTTTACTATATCTCCAAATACTTTAGAAATACTTAATTCTGCATTGTAAGCATATTCTGCATCTAAATCTGGATTAGGTGTTACCACGCTTCCTGCTTCTGAGTCGAAAATTTTACCAACATCATCTACATTTGGAGAACGAAAACCTGTGGAACCGTTTACGCTAATGTTCCATTTTTCGGTTGGTTGAAATACAAAACCTAAACTTCCTGTAATGGCATCATTATCAATGTTAGCTGTGGTAAATGGTAAAAAAAACAAAGAGGTATCAAACTCGGCATCAAGTTTAAACAAATTATACCTTCCGCCTGCTTGCAATAGTAACTTATCGGTGAGTTGGGTTTGAAAAGTAACATAAGCGGCATACGATTCCCATGAAGATTGAGGGTAGCGTGAAGCTGCCTCTTTCACAACATTTGTTTTTATATTCTTATCAGTACCAAATGAATTTACGTCATTATATACCATTTCTCCTCCATAAAAAATTTTAGACGTTGAACCTAAATTTTTTTCAAAATCGAGGTTAGCCGAAAAAGCATTTACTTCTTCTAAACGAGTTCGTTGTGTTGTTTTGTTAAAATCTCTATCTATTCTACTTTCTTCAAAATATTGATGCGCCAAATGCAAGGTAACGTGATCGTAAA
Organism: Bacteroidetes bacterium HGW-Bacteroidetes-12; assembly: GCA_002841035.1. GTDB lineage: Bacteria > Bacteroidota > Bacteroidia > Flavobacteriales_E > Vicingaceae > BRH-c54. The sequence goes on from PHDR01000205.1 coordinate 3,500, forward strand.
TTCCTGAGTTTGCATTGTTGGTAATGCTTAAATGGTTCATAGCCCATTCTTGCGGTCCATATTTCCATTCGGCACTTCGTGGCAACCCATTTCGTATGCGCGTCAATCTATCATATCTATCATATTCAGAAGTAGTTGAATACATAAATCCATAATTAAAATCCCAATTTTTATTAGGTTTATAACGAATTTTTTGCATAAAACTAGTTTGTTCATATCCTGTTGAATTTTGTACTAACGGATCGGAATTTTCCTTAACCACATCAACACTGTCAATACGTTCTACAAAAAAATTTCTAAGGTATTCATTTGGTCCTTTTGTTCCCATGCGTAAATTACCAAAATCGGAATGGGTAATGCTTGAGGTCATTGCCCATTTTTTCCAACCTACATTCACATCAAAATGACCTGTTTGTTCGCTGTTAGCGGAAGAATAACGAGTTGCTGCACTTCCAGTAACCAACGGTTCATCGGTGGTAGAAAATTGTGGGCTTATCGTTTGGAAATTCATTACACCTCCAATGGCATCACTTCCGTAGATAACCGAGCCAGGTCCAAACAAAACTTCTGTGTTTTCAATGGCGAAAGGATCGATAGAAATAACATTTTGCAAATTCCCGCTTCTAAAAATAGCGGTGTTCATACGCACACCATCAACCGTAATAAGCAAGCGGTTAGTTGAAAACCCTCTAATCATAGGGCTTCCTCCTCCGCCTTGGCTTTTTTGAATAAACACTTCGCCAGAAGAACCTAACAAATCAGCTGCCGTTTGTGGGTTTTGCAATGCCACATCTTTTGCCGAAATAGAGGTTATTTTTGCAGGCACTTCGTTTTTGTTTTGATTCCAACGGGTAGCAGAAACAACAACTTCATCTAATGACAATCCTGCATCTTCCATCGAAATAGCGTAGCTAACTGTTTTTAATTCTGCATAGCTCTTTTGAATAGGTTTATAACCAATTAATCGAATTTCAATTAATTCTGCTCCTTCAAAATCGCTAATATCGGCTTGCCCCTTATGGTTAGTAAAGGTTGCCACTCTTGGTGTATTACTAACAATACTTACCATTTCTAATGGTAGGTTTGTTTTATTGTCTTTTATAGTAATGGTTTGCGAAAAGCTTATTGTAGCAATTCCTATTATCCACACTAAAAGTATAATTTTTTTCATATAATTTGAATTTTTTGAATACGAAGAATAGCTCTCCTAATTCATTAGAAAATTAATTGTTAATGTAACCTGAGTTTGGGATAACGACAAAGTTTCTGTATTTTGATTGAGTGCCCCGCACTATAGCGAGATGTATCGAAATGGGCAAAATACTTTGTTCTTACCTTACTTCGATAAACACAATATAAACTCTAAACACAGTATGAACTTTATAAAAATCTAATAGATTTTCACTCGAACTGACAGTGTTTTGCTAACCCGAACTCAGATTAATGTAGTATAAAAAACTAGCAACCCTTTGGTGGTGGAGTGGGTGGCGTTTGTTGCCAAAAAGAAAAGTCTTGAAAGTAAGGGGTGAAATGTGCTATTTCATCATTTAAAACAAGATTACGTTGTGTTTTTTCTTGATGAAAAAAAAGGGTTTTAAAAAAAGTGGTAATAAGTTGATTTTTGTTGTTTTGGTAAGGGTTTTGAGCAAAATTTTGTCTTACCAAACTAGCTACTTTTTGGTTCAATGCTGTTTCTTCTTTATCCCACCAAACCCAATAATAAACAGAATCATTTTTAAATTCAGTTTCAACAATATCATACATTTCGCCTTTGTATTGAAACTCTTTGCTGTGTTTCCATTTCACTTGTTGATTAATCTCGTTTTTTTGAAAAACCAACAATACCAACTCATTTTTATCAATTCCATCAATAATTTTATGCTTAATAGTTTTACGAATGGCTTTCCGTTCCATTTTGAGATAAGCAAAAGGAAACAGCGTTGCT
>PHDR01000206.1 GCA_002841035.1 Bacteroidetes bacterium HGW-Bacteroidetes-12
TTTGTAAAGTATAAAGTTTGTAAAGTATAAAGTTTGTAAAGTATAAAGTTTGTAAAGTATAAAGTTTGTAAAGTATAAAGTTTGTAAAGTATAAAGTTTAATATTTATAATTTTCTCACATTCTCACATTGTTTAACTACTGCGTTACACAACATTCTTCAGAATGTATTACTGAGTTTTTTAATTTTAATTTAACCATTGAACATTGGTTTATTCACACATTCACACATTAAATAATTCACACATTTACTTTTCCACATCTTTTCCTAAGCGTTGTAAGTAGGCAATAAGAGCAATAATTTCTTTATTAGCATCGGCTGTTTTTATTCCTTCCTCTTTTAATTGTGCAGCAATTTCTTCGGCTTGCGTTTTTAAATCAGCAATAGCTTTGTTATCATAACCATCTTCATAAGGAACGCCTAAGGTTTGCATTGCTCTAATTTTTGCAGGAGTACTTTCTACATCAATATCTTTTGTGAGCAACCAACTGTATCGAGGCATTACAGAGCCTGGCGACATACTTTCAGGATTGTCCATGTGATTGTAGTGCCAAGAATGTGATTTTCTTAATTTTTTTGAACCTTCACGAGCTAAATCGGGACCTGTTCTTTTTGAACCCCATTGAAAAGGATGGTCATAAACAAATTCGCCTGATTTTGAATAATCGCCATAACGTTCCACTTCGTGTCTAAATGGTCTTATCATTTGCGAATGACAGTTATAACAGCCTTCTTTTATGTAAATATCTCTTCCTTGTAATTCAAGCGGTGTGTAGGGTTTCACAGCTTCAATAGTTGGTACATTTGATTTTACTAAGAAAGTAGGCACCATTTCTACTGCTCCGCCAATTAAAATAACGATGAGTGCAAAAATCAATAATTGTATAGGTTTTCTTTCTATTGGTCGGTGCCAGTATTCGCCAAGTTTTGGGGTGAAGTTTTTTGCCAACGCAGGAGCTTCGGCTTCTTCATTTGCAACAAAATTACCTGCTTTAACGGTTTTAAACATATTGTACACCATAATTAATGCTCCAATTAAATATAATGTACCACCTAAACTTCGGGTTGCATACATTGGGATAATTTGGGTAACTGTTTCTAAAAAGTTAGGGTATTTTAAAAATCCATCTGGCGTAAATTCTTGCCACATAAAATATTGTGTGAATCCAGCAAAATAAAGTGGTACAGCATAAACCAATATACCTATTGTGCCTATCCAAAAGTGTGCGTTTGCTAATTTTTCGGAATATAATTTTGTTTTAAACATTCGAGGAATTAGCCAATACATCATACCAAAGGTTAAAAAACCATTCCAGCCCAACGCTCCAATGTGAACGTGTCCTATAGTCCAATCGGTAAAATGGCTAATAGCATTAACGCTTTTTAATGACAACATTGGTCCTTCAAAAGTAGCCATACCATAGGCGGTAATGGCAACTACAAAAAATTTGAGTGCTGCTTGGTCGCGCACTTTATCCCAAGCTCCACGCAAGGTTAATAATCCGTTAATCATACCTCCCCAAGAAGGAGCAATAAGCATTACAGAGAATACAACACCTAAGGTTTGGGCCCATTCGGGCAAGGAAGTATATAACAAATGGTGAGGTCCTGCCCAAATGTACAAGAAAATTAATGCCCAAAAGTGAATGATGGATAATTTATAAGAATAAACAGGGCGTTGTGCAATTTTTGGTAAGAAATAATACATTAATCCTAAGTAAGGTGTTGTTAAGAAAAAGGCTACGGCATTGTGTCCGTACCACCATTGCACTAAGGCATCTTGCACACCTGCATACCACGAATAGCTTTTCATAAAACTAACGGGTAATTCAAAAGAATTAACAAGATGAAGCACTGCAACAGTAACGAATGTAGCTATATAAAACCAAATAGCAACATATAAATGGCGTTCTCTTCTGGCTAAAATAGTAGCAAACATATTCCAACCAAAAACTACCCAAATTAGCGTAATGGCAATATCTATGGGCCATTCTAATTCGGCATATTCTTTTCCTGTTGTAAATCCTGCCAACAAGGTAATTGCCGCTGACACAATAATTAATTGCCAACCCCAAAAATTAATCATACTCAATTTATCGCTCCACATTCTGGTTTTAAGCAAGCGTTGAAGAGAATAATAAACCCCTGTAAATATTCCATTACCCACAAAGGCAAAAATAACTGCGTTGGTATGTAGCGGACGAGTTCTTCCAAAAGTGGTAAATTCTAAATTAAAGTTTAGTGCGGGTAAATACATTTGTAGAGCTACTAAAAGCCCTACCAACATACCAACTATACCCCACAAACCTGTTGCATAAGCAAACATTTTAACGATTTTATTGTCGTAATAAAACTTTTCTACTTGTTCTGACATAATTATTTTTTTAATGTTTGTTTGATTTTTTATTGATTTTAGATTTTAATTCATCATCAAAAAGCATACGAACTGAAGGCGTATAATCATCTTCATATTGCCCATTTTTAACTGACCAAATAAACGCTAATAGAAACGAAGCGGCTACTGTTAAGCTTACAATGATTAAAATGAAAAGTACACTCATTTTTGATAGAATTCTGTGGCAAAATTAGTGTGTTAAAAATACAGAATAAATGACTTTTATCAGGTTAAAAAATTCTTTTTAGAATCTTATGATAATCAATATATAAAATAAAAAAATAATTCATATAACCCATTCTTAATTTAAGAAAATTTTCTTACACATAGTCATTGGAGTTATTTATTTTTTTTCTATATAATAAATTAGTAGAAATTGTTACAAAAACTACCACCGTTATAGAGCTTAGCGGCATTAAAATAGCAGCTACAACAGGCGACAAAAGTCCTTGAACTGCAAAACTCAATCCTACAATATTATAAAGAAAAGAAATAATAAAACTAACTACAATAATGTGCATACTTCCTTTACAAAACTTTAAAAACAAGGGGATTTTATCAAAAGCACTTGCTTCTAAAATTGCATCGCAAGCAGGCGAAAACGTGTTTACATCTTCCGAAATGGAAATACCAACATTACTTTGTTTCAGCGCTCCAGCATCGTTTAGCCCATCGCCTATCATAACCACTTTTTGGTTTTTTTGTTGAAGTTGTTTAATAAATTTCAACTTATCATCGGGCTGTTGGTTAAATAAAAATTGCGTTGAAGCACTAAAATAGTTAGCTAAATTGATTTTTTCACTCTCATTATCGCCCGAAATTAGATGCAGATTATATTTTTTTGAAAGTGCAACAATAACTTTTTTAAGGTTGTTTCTATATACATTTTCGAGCTTAAAAAACCCATAAACTTGCCCATTAATTTCAACATAAACAGAAGTTGTTTTTGGCATTTCTGCTTGTTTTTTTGTAATAAAAAAAGCGGAGCCTATTCTAATTTTTTGTTTATTTACTATTGCTTCAAGTCCTTTTCCTTGTGTTTCCTTAAAATCAGAAACAGAAAACAATTTAGCATTTTTATTGGTTGCAAAAATGAGTTTACTTAACGGGTGTGCTGATTGCCTTAACAACGAAAAAACCATAGCAGTTTGTTCTTCTGATAATGTTGTTCCTGAATAAGTTACTACCGATTTGGTGGCTTGGGTTATGGTTCCTGTTTTGTCAAAAACAATGCTTGTGATGTTGGCTAACTGTTCAATTACGCTTGCATTTTTTAAATAGAATTTATGTTTTCCTAAAATACGCAACACGTTTCCAAAAGTAAACGGAGCCGAAAGTGCTAACGCACAAGGACAGGCAATTATTAATACCGAAGTAAAAGCGTGAATAGCAATTTTAACATCAATTTTCCACCAATATAGTAAACATCCAACGGCAATAATTAAAATAATTAACGTAAAATATTTGCTTATTCTATTTGTTAATCCCTCAAAATTAAGGTGTTGATTTTTGGTGAATGCATCGTCATTCCATAGTTGAGTTAAATAAGAATGTGAAAGTTCTTTTACAACTTTTAGCTGAATTGCTTGCCCAATTTGTTTGCCACCTGCATAAATTTTATCACCAATTTTTTTATTTACCAACGCTGCTTCACCCGTTACAAAACTGTTGTCAATATGAGCATTTCCTTCAATTAAAATGGCATCAACAGGAATAATTTCATTGTTTTTAATTAAAATTACATCGCCTACTTTAACATCTGAAACAGGAATACTTTTTTCATTTTTATTTGATTCAATTATGATTGTTGATATTGGAAAATAAGACTTATAATCTCTTTCAAACGATAAAATGGAATATGTTTTTTGTTGAAAAATTTTACCCAACAACATAAAAAAGATAAGTCCTGCCAACGAATCCATATACCCAGCTCCCGAATTAGAGCTTATTTCAAACACACTTCTTCCAAAAAGGGCTAAAATGCCTAAAGCAATAGGCACATCAATATTTATAGATTTACGTGTTAGTGCTTTCCAGCCCGATATTAGGTAATCGGAAGCACTATAAAACAAAACAGGCAAAGACAATAGAATATTAATATATCCAAAAAATTGAGCGAAAGTGCTTTCTTTTAGGCTGTCCAACCCAAAATATTCGGGCAAGCTAATCAACATAATGTTTCCAAAACAAAAACCAGCTGTTCCTAATTTAAAAATTAAATTACGGTCAATGGTGTGTGTTTTTTTACTGATGTCAGAAAAATTTATTTCAGGCTCATAGCCAATAGAAGCAAGTAGTTCAACCAATTTTCGGAGTGATAATTGGTTGTTTTTAAATGAAATTTTAATTTCTTTTTTTAAGAAATTAACACGAGAAGAAATGATGTATTCATTAAGTTTGTATAAGTTTTCTAACAACCAAATGCACGAGCTACAATGAATTTGAGGAAGATATAAGGTAATCATAGCTTGTTCATCATCTTTAAAATCGATGAGTTTTTCAAAAATTTGCTCGTTATCAAGGTATTCAAATTTTTTGACTGCATTTTTAGGTGGTGAAATTCCTGGCATTTTTTCTATATCATAATAATCGCATAAATTATTTTGATTGAGAATTTCAAACACGGTTTTGCAACCCGAACAACAAAATTGCTTGTTATCGAACAAAATTGTTTCTTCAAGACAATCTTCTCCGCAATGAAAACAAACTGATTTATTTTTTATCTGGCCTGACATAATTTAAGGCACAAAAGTCTATCTTTGTGTTTCAAAAAACTATGAATTTTGTCAGAATTTCAACTAGTTTTTTTTTGATTAAAAATAATAGTTATTTATTTGTTAGAATTTCAAAAAAAATTCTAAATTTGCAATCCAATTTTAAAAAGTTTGAACAAATGGCGAAGAAAGGTAATAGAATCCAAGTAATAATGGAATGCACAGAACATAAAACAAGTGGTATGCCTGGCACATCAAGGTACATTACTACTAAAAACAAAAAAAATACTCCAGATAGAGTTGAATTAAAAAAATACAACCCTATTTT
>PHDR01000207.1 GCA_002841035.1 Bacteroidetes bacterium HGW-Bacteroidetes-12
AAATTGTTACGCTTATTTTTTTACTTTTTTTTTATCAAATTTTACCGTGCAACGGTCTTCATTAGTTAAAACAGCTTACATTACCGTTTTTGAAAATCCTATTGCTAATTTTTCTTCTACCCCAGAAACCGTTACATTATTTGACCCTATTATTTACTTTACTGATTTGTCTCAATTTAATATTGTTGCCTGGAATTGGAGTTTTAACGAATTAGGTTTCAGCAATATTCAGCATCCAAATTTTACTTTCCCTGATGTTGATACAGGGAGTTATCTAATAAAATTATCCGTTGAAAATACAAATGGATGCAGAGACTCAATAGCAAAATATGTAAAAATTCATGGAGAATCTGGTATATTTATTCCAAACGCATTTTCACCTGATGGAGATAATCTTAATGAGACCTTTAGTCCAAAGGGATTTGGTATTACTGATGAGAATTATTCATTCTTAATTTTTAATCGTTGGGGAGAATTAATTTTTGAATCTCACAAACTAGATGATGGTTGGGATGGCACTTATAAAAAAACATTAGTTGAGGTTGGTGTTTATGTGTGGAAACTAAATTATAAAGATATTAATGGTAAAACATGGCAATATACAGGAAAAGTTACTATTATTAAATAAATTATTCTTAGTACTATGTTATCGAAAACCCCTCTCACGAACAAATCCTTAAAGGGACTCTTCATAACAAAAAATTGAGGAGAGCTTACAGAAGCATAAGAACTAACATACCTTGGTTATTTACTTGGTATGATTATATCGAATTACCCATTCCAAATACTACCCATGCAATTGATGGACATTTTACTGATTTAAAAGAATAAACTAAGTTCTTTTTTATGAAGTTGTTTAAAGTCCAATCTATAAATTAAAAAATGCTTATCTTTTATTCCTTATTAATCGTAGCTTAAATTTTTCGACAATAAAATAAGAAACAGGAACAATTATTAAGGTTAGGAAAGTGGCAAAGGTTAACCCAAAAATAACAGTCCAAGCCAATGGTCCCCAAAAAATTACGTTATCTCCTCCAATATATACGTTGGCATCCCATTCTGAAAACAAGGAAAAGAAATCAATGTTCAACCCTATTGCTAATGGAATTAACCCAAAAACGGTAGTTATGGCGGTTAACAATACTGGGCGTAAACGGGCAGTTCCTCCTTCAACAATTACATCAAACAAATGATTAACAGCTAATTTCTCTTTTTTAGGAATGCCCATTTCTTGTTTTTTTCGTTCTACCAAAAGTTCAGTATAATCTAATAAAACAACTCCATTATTTACCACTATTCCTGCCAATGAAATGATTCCAACCATAGTCATCATAATAACAAAAGTCATGTTAAAAATTACCAAACCAAACAACACGCCAATAAAACTAAGTACAATCGCCATCAAAACAATTAAAGGTTTAGAAAAAGAATTAAACTGCAATACCAATAAAAATAGAATTAATCCTAATCCAGAAAACAAGGCTGTCATTAAAAAAGACATATTTTTTTCTTGTTCTTCCATTTGTCCTGTAAAATAAAAATCAACCTGTGCAGGTGTTTCAAAATTCGACAACCTAGATTTTACATTTCCTACAATTTCATTCGCATTATATCCTGTTTTAACTGAAGAATATAGGGTAACTATACGATTCAAATCTCTATGTTTAATAGCTGTATAAGAGGATGTATTGTTTGTTGTTATTAATGTGGAAATAGGGATGTCTTTTATTTGCCCATTAGATGGATCCCGAAACACTACACGTTGATTATAAAGTGTGTTTGTGTTGTGTTTGTATTTTTCATCGAAACGAACGTACACATCATAATCTTCTCCGTCTTTTTTATAAACACTTGCTTTTTCTCCGTATAGTGACCTTCTGAGTTGCGTACCAACCTGACCAACAGAAATGCCTAATTCTCCAGCTTTTTTTCTATCCACAGTTACCTCTGTAACTGGTTTACTTTTATTTACATCAATTTTCAAACCCTCAATTCCCGGAATGTTTAATTTATTAATGGCATCTCTTAACTCTTTTGCTGTACTTATTAATTCATTATAATCTTTTCCTCTAATTTCAATATTGAGCGGATAACCAGAAGGTGGTCCTGCGACATCTTTTTCTATTGATATATTAACTCCTGGATATAATCCAACAGCATCTCTAACCTCTTCCATAAATTCTTTACTGTTTTTTCCTCTTCTCAATTTTGATTCTCTTAGCGAAAGAGTTATTTTTCCTTTGTGAGGCATTTCTGCATTAGAACCTCCATCTGTTTGAGGATTTCCTGCTCCTTCGCCCACTTGAGAAACATCTGATTCCACTATGTAATTATAACCCTCTTTATCTTTATAATTATTCGCAACAGCATATACTTTCTGCTCTATTTCTTTTGTAAGTCGGTTTGTTTTGCTAATGTCTGTTCCCTCGGGATATTCAATATAAACAAACACTTGGTTGGGTTCATTTTCTGGAAAAAACTCTACTTTGGGTTGTGCAATTGCAAATACAACAAACGATAGAAACAGCAACCCAATAGTTCCAAAGAGAAAAACATAGGGCATTTTTCCTTTCAGTGCAAAAGATAAAAATTTTTGATACCCGATTTCCATCTTTACTAACAAAACTGTTTGAAAATAATCGGCAGCTTTTACCAAAAAGAATTTATATACCCAAAGTATGATGGATAAAAAAACCATGAGCGTTCCTAATCCTTTAAAACTATTTCCAATAAACAAACTAATTACACCTAAAACAAAAAGAATAGATGTGGTTTTGATTAAAAATTTTTTTGTCATCTCTTTTTCATCTGTTTTCATAAAATCAGAAGTAAGCATGGAGTTAATTAAAAGAGCCACGAATAACGATGAGCCTAAAACAATAGACAAAGTAATTGGAAGAATTTTCATAAAATTCCCCATTACTCCTGGCCAAAAACCAAGGGGAACAAATACAGCAACTGTTGTAGCTGTTGAAATAATAATGGGAGTTGCTATTTCTCCAATTCCTTGTTTTGCGGCTTTTATTTTGCTCATGTTTTCTTTTTGCATCAATCGCAACACATTTTCTACCACCACAATACCATTATCAACCAACATTCCCAATCCCATTACCAATGCAAATAATACCATTGTATTTAATGTGTAACCTATTAAATTCAATATTGTAAATGACATGAACATTGACATAGGAATTGCAAAACCAACAAACAAGGCATTTCTAAACCCTAAAAAGAACATTAAAACTCCAACTACTAATAAAACCCCAAAAACGATGTTGTTTACCAAATCATTTACCTGGTTTATTGTTTTGGTTGATTGGTCATTTGAGGTTTTAATAATTAAATCTTTTGGAAAGTAATTACTCTTTGCATCTTCTAAAATAATTTTAATTTTCCCAATAGCTTCTATCATATTTTTACCCGAAAGTTTTTTAATATCGAGCATTACCACTGGATTACCGAAAGATCTGGCGTGGGTTGTTTTTTCTTTTTCTTTGAAAGCAACAGAAGCTATATCTCTTAAATAAACAGATCCTTTTTCATTTTTTACAACAAATTCATTTAATTCAGAGGCTTCTTCAATTTCTCCTATTATACGAATGGTTCTTCGTTGCTCATCCATTACCAAATTTCCAGCAGAAATAGTTGTGTTTCCCATAGAAATAGTATTGATAACATCATCAAAACTTACTTTAGATGCCGTCATTTTATATACATCTAATGCTATTTCAATTTCTTTTTCTTGAGCTCCTCTTATATCAGCTTGCTTTATTTCGGCTAATAATTCAATCTTTTTTTCTAAATATTCTGCATATTCTTTGAGTTTTTCTACTGGATAATCGCCCGAAATATTAATGTTGATGATGGGCATTTCTTCGGCAATGTTTAAATCAAAAACATTGGGTTCTATTTTAGCTCCATTAAACGTAGGCCAATCGGAACTTGCTTTTTTAATATCTACTTTATCTTTTACTCTTGATTTTGCTTCTTCAATAGAATATTTATCACCAAACTCAACTGTAATAATAGAGTAGTCTTCTTGAGATATGGAAGTAATTTTTTTAACATCACTCAAATTTTGCAATTCTTCTTCAATGGGATTGGTAATTAATTTTTCCATATCCTCCGAAGTATTTCCTGGATAAACAGAACTAATATAAATCTTAGTTTCTTTCACTTCAGGAAAGTTTTCTCGAGGCATCGCATAGTAAGCTGAAATACCTATTATTAATATAATGGCTATCATTAAATAGATAGTCATTTTATTATCAATAGCCCACGATGAAATTGCAAATTCTTTTATTTTTTTTGATTTGGCCATGTTAATTTTATAGTTTTATTTTTAACTTCTAATTTTTATCCTTAATCAACACCTGTTCATCTTCCTTAACCGTTTTAGCTCCTTCATTAATTATGATTTCTTCACTTGTAATTCCATCAATAATTTCTGAAACTCCATGTTGAGATTTTCCGATGGTAACAATCTTTTTTTGGGCAACAAATGTGTTTTTGTTTCTTTTATTTATGGTATAAACATAATGTTCACCCTCAGCATTTTCTGAAATTACACTCTGCGGCAACACCAATGCTTTCTCATTTATATAATCAGTAATATTAAGTACTGCTGTCATGTTTGGTTTTATTTGCTGTTGCTCATTAGGTATCGCAACTTCCACTTTAAATGTTCTGTTGTTGGGATTGATATAGTTAGCAATTTGTCTGATTGTTGATTGTATAGTATCGTTTAGCACGGGGAAATAGACATTTACTTGGGCATTTTTTTTAATGTTATTAATATAGTTTTCAGGAATTTCAGCTTCTATATACACATTTGAAAGATTTATTAATCGAAATAACTGATGCATTCCTGGAGAAACAACCTGTCCTTGATCTGAAATTACATCATCAATAACTCCACTAAAAGGTGCTGTAACGGATGTTTTTGCAACTTGTTGTTTCATTTGATTTACTGCTTTTTGTTGTGCTTCAAAATTCGTTTTTGCTTGTAAAAACTGAATCTCCGAACCAATTTTATCCTTCCATAATCTTTCCTGACGCTCAAAAGTTGTTTTTGCTAAGGCTAATTGCGTTTCCATTTGTGATAGTTGTTGATTTAAACCTCCATCATCAATTTTTGCTAATAGTTCTCCTTTTTGTACTAACTGACCTTCTTTCACAAAAATCTGTGTCAACACACCAGCATATTCAGGATAGATAATAATATTTTCTTTCGTTTGAACACTTCCTTGAATTTCAACAAAATGTTTGAATGCTTTGGTTTCTGTTTTTAAAACAGTTACTATTGGCAATAATAAGTTAGAATCTAATTCAACAATAGCATTGTCGAGTAATTCTATTTCATCTAATATTGCATGTTGTTTATTTATTAGCTCCACTTTCTTTGCGTTAATCACTTCAAG
>PHDR01000208.1 GCA_002841035.1 Bacteroidetes bacterium HGW-Bacteroidetes-12
TTGCTTGCATTGATTCCTGCTATTTGGGCAAGTCTTTTTGATATTGCAATTACAATAATCCATCAACCAAAAGAATATTGGAATGGTAATCTGAATAAGGCGAATGAAGCAAATCCAATAGGAAATTTAATAATGAAAAATCACGAATCAGGACTTTTATTATTTCGATAATATGGTTGATTTTAATTGGAATTATAGGCTATTACCTTCCAAGAAAAATATCTCGGATTTTTCTTCTTTTTGTTTTAATAGTTCATAGCTGTGGAGCGACAACTTGGATTCTTCCTAATTATGGATTTTGGTTTTTTATAGTATTTATTCTATTTAACGCTATACTATTTTATATAATTGATGATAAGATTTATAGAAAAACAGCTAAACCGGAATAACATGCATATTTAATGCTCAAATCGGATTTAGTACAAACCGAAAAGCATATAAGTTCATAAAAACAAGTATATTTTTGAGAGATTCTTTTTCAATCAGAAAAATAATTTAAACTACTAAATACCATTTTGAAGAATATATTTTTTCATTAAAAATTTAGAAATTGTAACCTTTTGATAAATCTTATCTCTAAAGAGTATAACTTTAAAATTATTTATTATGATTGAATTTTGGCAAATCCCATTTATTATTGCATTCGTTATTACTGGAACAGTAACAATTTTTTACTTACGAAATCAGCACAGAGAAAAATTAGAACTCATTAATAAAGGAGAAAGTATTCTTCATCAAGATGCTTTGCAACAAATGAAGTTTAGAACGCTTTCAAAAGGAATAATTTCAATATCATTAGCTTTAGGGATATTTATAGCTCACTTGTTAGAAACCTATACAGCTTTAATACCAATAGTATCTTACATTTCAATGATACTGTTATTCTTTGGAATAGGTTCCTTGGTGTTCTATTATATTGTTAAAAACAAATAACCTTTCTCAATGTCGGAAGAGTTAATCAGAAAGGCTAGAGATGGAGATATTCAAGCCATAAATGAGTTAATCGATAATCACAAAGATTTAGCATTTTCAATTGCAATTAAATATCTTAAAAACACCGAAGATGCTGAAGATATTGTTCAGAATTCATTTTTCATCGTTCTAAAATCTATTAAAAACTTTAGAAATGAATCTAAATTTTCCACTTGGTTATTCACAATAGTTTATCACGAATGTTTGAAAGAATTAAAATCAAAAAATCAAAAAATTGAATACATTCCTCAATTTATTGAGTGTGAAGAAGAAGAAGAAGAAGAAGAAGAAGAAACTTTTGTCTCGAATGATTATAATTTAGAGAATCTTTTAAAAGTTTTAAAACCAAATGAATATACAGTAATTACACTCTTCTATTTAAAAGAAAAAAGTATTAAAGATATTGCTAATATAACTTCTTTGAGTAAGGCTAATATTAAAGTTTTACTTCATAGAAGCAGACTTAAAATGAAACAATTAATCACTGAAAAAAGGATCTAAAATGAAAGAAGAAAACATAAAAAAACTATTATCAAACGACTTAAAAAAAATTTCATCAAAAAATTTTAATGAAGAAATAATTCGCCAACTAAATTTAGCAAAGAAAAAAGAAAAAAGAATCTTGTTTGATCAAAATTATATTATTAAACTTTTCTTAATAATATCTTTTTTAGTAATAGTAATTAGTCTAAAAATAGTAGAAGAATTGACCGAAACTGAAATTATTATTGGATTATTTATTTGCGCACTTCCAATGTATTTTATGGTGTTAAATAAAATATACCAATTAAAACCTCAAAATTTCCAAAACAATGAAAATCTTAATTAAAGCAACCATATTATTCATATTTTCCTTTTTTACAATTGCAAATGCAACTGAATTAAAATCTTATCAAGAAAAGGTAAACGGAATCACTTTTACAATTGACCCAAGAATTGAACTTTATAACATTATAGCAATGCAGGCTGGTCATCCAGGAATGACTGCTTCAAATATTAAATATAAACAAGATTGTTTAGAATATTTTTCAAAGTATAAAAATTTAGAGGCCCCTAATCTACTATATGAAACCGTACAAAAAGGTTGGTCGTTAGATGATCCAATGAGTTTTTTACTCTATTTAGATAATAATTTCAACCTAAAAAAAGGATTAAATTCAGAAACAATAAAACGTGGCGGTGGCATTGAACAAATAACTAAACTTGCAAAATCATTTAAAGAATTTGCTGAAAAATCAGAATTCACAACCTTTTTTAATGAAATTCAGAAAGACAGTTACAGTCAAATATTGAACAATGTAAAATATAATTTCAAAGATTTTTTAGGATTAGAATATTTAGAGAATTATTATGGCGAAAAAATCAATTCTTATAATTTAATCTTAAATATTAATGGTGGTTATGGAAACTTTGGAATAAACGTGTCAACAAAAGAAGGAGCAGATTTATATGCAATTGTGGAAACAAATACGCATTCAGGAAATTTACCAACATATTACCCGACAATATCAGTTATAGATTTATTACTTCACGAATTTAGCCACGGATTTGTGAATCCTAAAATCGATAAATACGAAAAAGATTTGTCAAAAAGCGAAAATCTATTGGCACCAATCGCTGAATCTATGCAGCAACAAGCTTATTGGGATTGGCAAGTTACAGTTAAAGAGCATATCGTAAGGGCAATTGTAACAAGAATTGCAGCACAGATCTATGGAAAACACTTAATGGAAAACACTTATTATAAACTAATGATTGCGCAAAGATTTATCTATGCGGATGCAATTATTGAAAGACTTAAGTTTTATGAAGACAATAGGGATATTTACGAAAATTTCAATGAATTTGCTCCTGAATTAATTAAAGTTTTTGATACTATTTCAGACGATTACATTACAGAAAAGCAAAATAAAGTTGAGAGTATAAGAAATACTAACATTGAAAAAATTCCAAAACCTTACGAATTTGCTAAAGATAGCACAACCTACTTTATATTGAGTACTCACGAAAATAATAAAGAACAAGAAAAACAAATGCAAGACTTTGTTTCTAAATACAGAGATATGTTTTCAAAAGAGATTAAAATTATTACTGATAATGAAGCATTAAAAATGGATTTATCAAATAGTGATATTGTGATTTTTGGAACTATAAATGGTAATTTATTTTTAAAAAAGCATATTAATATTATACCAATCAAAATAACAGATAGCTATATTATTTCAAACAAAACTGTAAACGGAACAGATTTGCAATTAGTGACTTCTTGGGTAAACCCATATAACAACAAAAAGGCAATGATAATTTATACGGCTCAAAAAATTGAAAGTATCAAAAACTTCTACTTCTCGTCTAATAAAGACCAATATCATTATTGGATAGCTGAAAATTTGATACCAATTGACACAGGAAATTACGAGAAATACTCAAGAGTTTGGATGCCATCTATATTTTAATAAGTAATAAATACATATGAGAAATAATGATTTACATTTTTGATTAAAAGCAACTAATTACAATACAGCAATAAAAATTGTCAATTCTACTAAATAGAATGATTCTAAAACTTAATAACACTAAATTTAAACATCGGAAAATTGCGATTTCATAATCGTAATTTTTCATATTCTGAACCGTTGCACCAAAAAAAATAATATTATGAAAAAAACCATGGCATTTTTTGTAGTTGCATTATTATTCTTTTCATGTGAATCAGATGATATGCCAAATTCTAAAAAATTGATTATAGAATCAATTGATTTAAATTCAGACAAAAAATACGACTTCAAATTAAATTATTCTGAATTTACAACTGAAGATATAAATCATTCAGCAGGGGAAAAATTTGGCGAAATAATTCCAATTGATGAGAACTTAATCCTTTATGATAATATGAATGGGTATTTATTTTTAGAAAAAGGAGATGTTATAAAGAAAAGTAACACCGAGAATCAACAATGGTTACCATATGGGGCAAGTGTAATATCAAAGAAGAGAATTTACGAAGTTTGGGATGAAATTTGGACTGTTAAGTCTTATTTAACCGAAAATTATTATTTGGGTATTAAATTAAAAAATGGAAGTGATGAGAAACTTGGATGGATTAAATTTGAATTTAATACCAGTACTGGAGATGTTTATATCTTAGATTCTTATGTGTCAAGTTCAAATGAATTAGTCATTGAAAATTGATAATACTTGGTACAATATGCTGGTCATAATCATATATAATTCTTGCTTAAATTTGAACTAATACAAACCGACAAACATTCAATAATAATATGGCGATGAAGTAAAAATCTCCAATTTTTATGTCGTAAAAATCATAATACAAAACCATTAAGCAGGTATAAAAATGAAACACTTTAGAATAATAATATTATTAATTATAGCGGGATGTTCTCCAAAAATTAGTGAACATTTCGAACAAAACAGATATATAAATAATTATGATGTATTTATCATAAATGATTCGTTAAAAACTTATTTTAAAACTGCAGGAGATTTTGATTTCGTAACTAATCGAGAGACATTAAAAAAAGTACTCAGAAAAAATAGTTATCATTTCAAAAACAAAGTGCTCGTTTATGGAAAAACTAACATTCCCCCTATTTATGAATACTTTATAACCTTAGGAAACAACTTAAGTTTTGAAAAACCAAAACAATATATAGTTTTTGACACTATAATTGGAAAAAATAAATTTAGCTTTTTTGGCAAACCTATTAAAAAAGAAGAAAGTAAAAGCCTAAAAATTGATTTGCAAAGAACCTTTCAAAGCCTTGAAATTGGGGAAGGTTACAGAAAAGACATTAGTTCTGTTATGGAAGTTGTGAATCACTATAAAAATTCAAATAAGTTTTATTCCGCTCTAAATGAAATAATTGAATATCCAGCTTATGACAGGCAAGAAAATTGGACGAAACTTCAAATGGAACTTACTTTTTCTTCTTTTTTGGGAAATAATGATTATTATGAAAAATTCCTGAATGAACTTGAATCAAAATTTAAACCAAATGATACGATTGCAAATATCATAAGAAAAGAGTCTATAAATAATTTCGAAGCAATTGAAAAAATAATTGATGAGGCCAAAAATCATCAAATTATTATGCTCAATGAAAACCATTTCTTTCCTAATCACAGATTATTGGTTTCAGAATTATTACCTAAACTTAAAGCTATCGGGTATTCATATTTAGCCTTAGAAACGTTAGACATAAAACAAGACAGCTTATTGAATTTAAAAAATGCTTATCCTACATTAGAAACAGGATTTTATACAAGCGAACAGAATTATGCAAATTTAATAAGAGAAGCAAAAGCATTAGGATTTCAGTTTGTAGCTTATGAGAATAGGGATAATTCTAATGACCGGGAAATTGAACAAGCCGATAATTTGTTTAATAAAACTTTTAATAAAAATCCAAGTGCGAAAGTAGTTG
>PHDR01000209.1 GCA_002841035.1 Bacteroidetes bacterium HGW-Bacteroidetes-12
GGTCATGGAGATACCGACAAAGATTCGCACAAAGCATTGCCTATCGTTAATCATACAAAAGAACGATTAGACTCTATTGAACTTTATCCTTTTAAAGAATTAATAAACAATGGATTAGCAAGTATGATGGTGGCTCATTTGTTTATTCCTGCTTACGATACAACTAAAAACACCGCTACTACACTATCAAAAAATGTAGTTACTTACCTGCTCAAAGATTCATTAAAATTTGAAGGCTTAGTCTTTACCGATGCACTCAACATGAAAGGCGTAAGTTCCTTTAACAAACCTGGTTATGTTGATGTTAAAGCTCTTTTGGCTGGAAATGATGTACTGTTGTTTTCTGAAGATGTTCCTACTGCTATTTCCGAAATTAAAAAAGCTGTTGAAAATGGAGCGATTTCGGAAGAAGAAATTACTGCCCGTTGCTTAAAAATCTTAAAAGCTAAAGAATGGGCTGGATTAAGCAAATCGAAACAAGTAAAAACAACTAGCCTTTACCGTGATTTGAATCAAAAAAAATATCACTTACTCAATAAAAAACTTTTTGAAAAAGCATTGACTGTTCTCAAAAATGATAGTTCTATTTTACCATTACAACAGTTAGAAACATTGAAAATAGCTTCACTAAGCATAGGAAACGAAGGCGAAAATTACTTTCAAAAAACATTGGATTTATATACTGATGTAACTCATTTTTCTGTTTTAGATTTATCAAAAATTAATACTGATTCATTGCAAAAACAATTAGCACCTTTTAATACCATTCTTGTTTCCATACATAAATCAGATGCAAATCCTTGGAAAAGATATTCGATTGATGCTGCTACCAAAAACATAATTACTCAATTAAACAAAACAAACAATGTTATTTTAACTGTTTTTGCAAACCCCTATAGTTTGATAAATTTTGATGCTGCCGAAAAATCTCAAGGATTAATAATGGCATATCAAAGCAATAACTACACGCAAGAAGCAGCTGCTCAATTGATTTTTGGAGCCATTGGAGCTAATGGAAAACTACCTGTAAGTATTTCTAAAAAATTGCCTGAAGGAACTGGAATTATTATTCAACCCAATGGAAGATTGCAATATCGTGAACCTGAAGAAGCAGGAATACAAGAAAAAGATTTATACAAAATTGATTCTATAGCCTTGTTTGGAATTAGAGAAAAAGCCTATCCAGGTTGCCAAGTTTTTGTTGCCAAAGATGGCAAAGTAATTTACAACAAATCATTTGGTTATCATACTTACGATAGCACAATTCAAGTTACAAACAATTCTATTTATGACATTGCTTCGGTAACAAAAATAGTTTCTCCATTATTGGCAGTGATGCAATTACAAGATAAAGGATTGTTTAGTTTAGATAAAAATTTGGGGGATTATTTACACGAATTAATTCCAGATACTTCTCCTTACTACAAACTTAATTTGCGTGAAATTTTAGCTCACCAATCGGGGCTACAAGCATGGGTTCCATTTTATATAAAAACCATGAGAAAAGGAGTGTTAGACCCTGTAATTTACAATAAAGATTCTTCTACTTATTATCCTTTTCGTGTTGCAAATAATATTTACATCAACAAGGAATATCCTGATATTATTTTTCAACGGATTTTAAAAGGACCAATTAAAGCCAAAGAATATAAATACAGCGATTTGGGATATTACTTTTTAATGAAAATAGCAGAAACTCAAAGTGGCAAACCACTTAATGAATATGTTGAAAATGTGTATGCCCAATTAGGGATGAACAACGCTGGTTATTTGCCTCGCAACCGATTTTCGTTAGATAGAATCCCCCCAACAGAAAATGATACTGTCTTTAGAAAACAACTCATACATGGTGATGTGCACGACCCTGGCTCAGCAATGATGGGTGGTGTTGGTGGTCATGCTGGTGTTTTTTCCAATGCCAATGACTTGGGGAAAATTATGCAAATGTACTTGAACAAAGGAACGTATGGAGGTGAACAATATATTAGAGATACAACGCTAAACGAGTTTGTAAAATGTCAGTTTTGTGAAGATAGCTTAGGAAACAGAAGAGCTGCTGGTTTTGACAAACCTATTATGACAGGCGGAGGCCCCACTTGCAACTGTGTTTCAACCCTCAGTTTCGGGCATTCAGGTTTTACTGGAACTTTGGTTTGGGCTGACCCTGTTGAAAATATAGTGTATGTTTTCCTTTCTAATCGAGTACACCCACATACCGAAAACAATAAACTCCTTAAACTAAACATCAGAACAAACATCCAACAAGTGGTTTATGATGCGATTAATAAATCTAAAACGCAAAAAAATTAACTGATTGGTTTAGCAATTTCAAAATGCACTCCATCTTTTCTTGAAAAATGCGGCTTAATAGACATTTTTTAGGCTCAAATCTTTGAAAACGCTTATTATTGTTGGTTTAAAGTTAAATCAAAGGTTATGAATAAAATCAAAGTCAATTTTTAGTTCATAAATTACTTAAAATAGTTTTTGTTTTCACCCCAAAACCTTACTAAAGTTCCTACATTTGTTTGTGTTAGTAGAAGATTGCTATCTTCTTTTAACTTACTATAAATGAATAAAAACACTAATTTATGCAATCATTAATTTCTTCAAAATCAACTTCAAGAAGCAGAAATTTTTTACCCCAAAAACTATCAATAGATAGTTGGAATACGTTAGCTTCATTTTACGAAGATTTAAAAGAAAGACCAATAAATTCTAAAAACGACCTCGAAAAATGGTTGAAAGACAGAAGTGAGTTAGAAGCTTTTGTGGGTGAAGATATTGGCTGGCGTTATATAAAAATGAATATTGACACCACCGATGAACAATTAGAAAAGTCGTTTAATTTTTATGTGAATGAAATTGAACCGAAAATAGCTCCTTATGAAAATAATTTCAATCAAAAACTAATGCAATCCTCGTTTTTAGATGAATTAAATACAGAAACCTATTTTGTTTATCTCAGAGCCATAAAAAAAGAAATGGAAATTTATAGAGATGAAAATATTTCGTTGAAAACTCAATTAACCGAAGAAGCTCAACAATATGGAGCTATCTCTGCAAAAATGACCATAGAAATAGATGGAAAAACAAAAACACTTCAGCAAGCAAGTACGTATTTAAAATCTACCGACAGAAAATTAAGAGAAGAAGTATATAAAAAAATTGCACAACGCAGGTTGCAAGATGCACAAAAACTTGACGATTTGTTTACTTCGTTAATTCAAAAACGACATCAACTTGCATTAAACACAGGATTTGAAAACTATAGAGATTATATGTTTGCCGAAATGGGACGTTTTGATTACACCAAGCAAGATTGTTTTGATTTTCATAATTCCATCGCCAAAGAAATAGTGCCAGTTATTAATCAATTTGATGAAAATAGAAAAACTAAACTAAAAGTTGCTTCGCTAAAACCTTGGGACAAAATGGTAGATGTTGATGGAAAATCACCACTCCAACCAACCCAGTCTGGAGCTGAATTAATGGATAAAACCATTGCTTGTTTTCACAACATACATCCCTATTTTGGACAATGTATGGAAACAATGAAGGAAATGAAGCACGTTGATTTAGAATCGAAAGTAGGAAAAGCACCAGGCGGATTTAATTATCCTTTAAATGAATCAGGAGTACCCTTTATTTATATGAATTCTGTTGGTTCACAACGCGATATGATTACCATGCTGCACGAAGGAGGACATGCCGTACATTCTTTTCTTTCGCACCCACTAGCACTAACTGCTTTTAAAGATGTTCCTTCCGAAGTTGCCGAGTTAGCCTCAATGAGTATGGAACTTATTTCTATGGATTTTTGGGATGTTTTTTATGCCAATGAAGAAGAATTGAAACGAGCCAAAAAAGAACAATTAGAAGGCGTTCTAAATACGTTGCCTTGGGTTGCTACTATTGATAAATTTCAACATTTGTTGTATGAAAATCCCACGCACTCATTAACGCAACGAAAAGAAATTTGGAAAAATATAATGGATGAATTTAGTAGCTCAGTTGTAGATTGGTCGGATTGTGAAGATGAGAAAGCCTATTATTGGCAAAAGCAACTCCATCTTTTTGAAGTACCTTTTTACTATATTGAATATGGAATGGCTCAATTAGGAGCAATTGCCGTTTGGAGAAACTACAAAAACAATCCAACAAAAGCCAAAGAACAATATATGGAAGCACTAAAATTAGGTTATACTAAACCAATTGCCCAAATTTATGCAACAGCAGGAATTAAATTTGATTTTTCACAAGAATATATTCATGAATTGGTAGCCTTTGTGAAAAGTGAATTAGAAAAAATACAATAAAAAAATTAAATCTTAAGCCATCATGAAACTCGATATACTATCAATAGGAGACGAACTTTTAATTGGACAAACATTGAATACGAATGCTCATTGGCTTTCCCAACAACTCAACAAAATTGGTTTTGAGATAAGGCAACACACAACTGTTAGCGATGAAAAAATGCATATTTTAACAGCATTAAATGATGCGTTAGAAAATGTTGACGTAGTATTAATAACAGGAGGATTGGGTCCAACAAAAGATGATTTAACATTGGAAGTACTGACTGAATATTTTGGAGGCAAATTAATTATGAATCAAGATGTATATCAAGATATAGAAAGATTAATTGGCGAAAGAGGCTTTGAAATGAATGAGCTCAACAAGCAACAAGCATTAGTACCTAATAATGCTCGTGTAATTAGAAATCAAAACGGAACAGCACCAGGAACATGGTTTGAAAAAAACGGAACAATTGTAATTTCTATGCCAGGTGTTCCTTATGAAATGAAAGCCATGACAAACAACACTATTATTCCTTGTCTGTTAGAAAAATATACCCTGCCTCATATTCTTCATCAAATGATTTACACACAAGGAATTCCAGAATCTGCCTTAGCTCAAAAATTAGAAAAATGGGAGAATGAATTACCTAAAAGCATTAAATTAGCCTACTTACCATCTCCAGGCATGGTTAAACTCAGATTATCAACAACTGGAAATAATAGCTCCTTCAAAATAATCGGAAGCTCCCGCCACACTTGTAATTAAATGAGCAATATAACCACCTGTGCAACTCTCTGCTGTTGAAAGTGTTGCTTTTTGTTGTTTTAGTTTTTCTCCAATTATTTTTTCTAATGCTTCTTCTTCGAAAGAATAAATGTATTGTGGTATAATTTTTTTTATTTTTTCTATTTGTTCTTCAATCGCAATATTCAATTTTATTTTATTATTTCCAGTTGTTGATAATCTGAGTTTAACCATGCCTGGAGATGGTAAGTAGGCTGATTTAATGCTTTTAGGTAATTCATTCTCCCATTTTTCTAATTTTTGAGATAAGGCAGATTCTGGAATTCCTTGTGTGTAAATCATTTGATGAAGA
>PHDR01000210.1 GCA_002841035.1 Bacteroidetes bacterium HGW-Bacteroidetes-12
ATTTATTTGATTCTGCAAAACCTAAAAACTTTTTTTTCTGCTAGGTCAGATTCAAGTATTAAATGCAATGCTACATCGAAGCCATCTTTCAGCTAACAGGTAAGTAATCTTTTCTTAGATTCAATAAATTAACATTGATGCTTTTAAATGTTAAGTTTCACAAGGTTGTTGTGCGTTAATTATTTATTTTGAATTTATGTTTTTAAATACTGCTAAAAGCGGTTGTCAATCTGTGAAAATTTGTGGCATTATAAAAAAATTGAATAGTTGCGTTTTAATTATTTCTATTATGAGAATAAAAAAAAGGGTGTGTTTACCCCCTGTTTCATTCAGGTGTTTTACTGCTCTAAAACCAATGAATTTAATAAATTTGTGAATCTTAAAAATTGTTTAGGACAGTATTGATAGGTTATTTATAATTTCTAAAAGTAACGCATCAATAAATTACTTAATTTAGTGCTAAAATAAGAGTAATCTCTATGCGTATTAAAAACACTTATGTTAAAATTGCTTTACTGTTTGTTTTATCAATCGGAATGCTTGTGTTTTTCACAAACGGTAATAACTCAGCAACAAGTAAGAAAGAAGCTAAAATTGGAGGTGTAAATTTTGTTTCTCCAGGCAAAAAAAGTTCTTTTTCTAATTTTAATGGATTGCAACGCATCAACGCAAAATGGGTGGCATTTAATCCTTATGCTTTTTCAAAAAAAGGAGTGCCTTCTGTTACTTTTAATCACGAGCATAGTTGGTGGGGCGAACAATCTAATGGTGTTATAGAAATGCTGCAACAAGCAAAAAGCGAAAAATTGGCTGTATTATTAAAGCCTCATGTTTGGGTTATGGGGCAGGGTTGGTGCGGTGATTTTGATTTAGATACCGAAGAAAAATGGAAAGACTGGGAAAATGATTACAAAAATTACATTTTATTCTATGCTAAAATTGCTCAAAAATATAATATTGAAATGCTTTGCATAGGAACAGAGTATAAAATTGCCGCAACCAAAAGAACTATTTTTTTTCGCTCTTTGATTGAAAATATAAGAACTATATATGATGGAAAAGTTACGTATGCTGCTAATTGGGATAATTTTCACAACATTGATTTTTGGGATAAACTAGATTATATTGGAATTGATGCCTATTTTCCTTTGGCGAACCTTAAAAATGCTGATAAAAGTGCATTAGATTTAGCATGGATTAAAATTGAAGCTGAATTAGAGGCGTTTTCAAAAAAAAATAATAAACCCATTTTATTTACTGAATTTGGCTATAAAAGCACCCATTTCACAGCTTGGAACCAATGGGAATTAGATAATATTAAGGATAATGAACAAATAAATATTACAGCTCAAAACAATGCTTACACCTCTTTATTAGAAAACTGCTGGAACAAAGATTGGTTTGCAGGAGGTTTTTTATGGAAATGGTATCCTAATGATGAAAGCACTGGAGGAGAAAACAATTCTGATTACACTCCTCAACACAAACCTGTAGAAAAAATAATTTCTACTTATTTTAAAACAAAATAAATACGTTCTATCAATAGTCAAATAGTGAACTATTACAATTAGTTTTTTAGCACTATTAAGTGCATTAAATCCTTTAAACACTGAAATACAAAACTTTAAATTTAGAAAAGTGTTACCCTAATTTAATCTTCGTGTTAAATTTTCACCCAACCCTTTTAAAAAATTGTCGTCTATAATAATAGATGGTTAAAATTATACCCTTATATGATAGTGAAAAAATACTCCTTGAACAATTGATGAGGCAAAACCGAACAGCTCAAAGGCAGTTGTTTGATACTTATCATAAAAAACTCTTATCTATATGTTTTCGGTATCTTAAAAACGAGGATGATGCACTAGATACCCTTAATCGTTCTTTTTTAAAAATATTTGAAAAAATACATCAATATAAAGCCGAAGCCAAATTAGAATTTTGGTTAAAACGAATCACCATTAATACGTGTTTAGATACAATAAAATCGGATAAAAACTACAAACATAATTTTATTCTTACGCATGAATTTTCTATTTACGGAGAACCGAACGATGAAAATAATGCCCTAGATGATTGGTGGGAAGCCGCATTATCCATTCCGTCAGAAATTTTGTTTAAACAGATAGAAAATTTGCCACCTGCTACTTGCACAGTTTTTAATCTTTATGCCATAGATGGATTTACGCACGTGCAAATTGCAAATCAGCTAAAAATAAGTGTTGGTACTTCAAAATGGCATTTGAATAATGCTCGCACCCTACTGAAAGAAAAAATTATTCATATTATACAAAATAAAAAATTTAATAATGGAACTAAAGAAGCCGAAAACCATTGATGAGTTGTTTCAAAGCAAGTTGAGCAATTATGAGTCTTCTAAAAAAGGCGAAAGTTGGCAATTGTTGAACCATTTAATAAACGAACAACAGAAAGGGAAAATAGTGTTTTTGCGTATAAAAACATTCTTTGCTTCATTAGTGGCAATGGGTGTGGTTTTGTTTTTTATATTTCAATTTTCAGTTTTCAGTCCACAATCCTCAGTCCACAATCCTCAGTCCTCAATTCCCAGTCCACCATCTCCAATCAACAATACTCAATCCTCATTCAACAATACTCAGTCCTCATTCAACAATACTCAGTCCTCAATCAACAATACTCAGTCCTCAATTCCCAGTCCACCATCTCCAATCAACAATACTCAGTCCTCAATCAACAATCAACAACCTGCAATTTCTAATCCCCAACTTGTTGTGAGCAATGAAATCAACACTGCCGATGTTGTTGTGAGCGTAAGCAGTGAAAAAGAGGCTTCTGAAAAAGAGCTAAATTACCTTAAATCTTCTACCAACACTATATTTGTATATTTAGGCAACGATTCGGTGGAAGCCAGCATTAGCAACATAGGTAAAGAACTCAACTCTCCTTTCGCTGATTATGCACCAGTTATCAATGCCGATGGCTCTGAAATGTATTTTACTTCGAGAAGACCTGTTACTAAAAAAGAAAAGAAAAATGCTACTGCTTCTAGCGAAAATATTTATTATACCACTTTCGATGCCAACAATAAAAAATGGATAACCTCAAGCATTCTGCCAACTCCCATTAATGACCCAAAAAGATTTAATTCAGTAATAGCAATATCGAACGATGGGCAGCGGATGTTGCTTTACCGTGATGATAAGTACGGAAACGGAGATATTTTTGAATCGGTATTGAATGGTAAAACTTGGAGTAATCCCGAAAAATTACCAGCACCCATCAATAGCGAATACATGGAGTCTTCTGCTAGCATATCACCCGATGGACGAACAATATTCTTTGTAAGTAACCGACCAGGTGGACAAGGTGGTTTGGATATTTGGAGCTGTACAAAAAACCAACAAGGACAGTGGGGTAATGCAAAAAATTTAGGCTCAAGTGTAAACAGCACTGAAAATGAAGAAGGTGTTTCTATACATCCCGATGGTAAAACACTTTATTTCAGTTCCAGAGGACATAAAGGATTAGGTGGGTATGATATTTTTTCTACCACATTAGAAAACGGCAACTGGTCAACACCCAAAAATTTGGGTGCAGGTATTAATAGTCCAGGTGACGATGTGTATTTTGTAATGGAAGCTAATGGTAAAGTTGGTTATTATTCTTCTACAAGAAAAAACGGAGAAGGCGAAAAAGACATTTATCGCATCGAATTTAGTTCGCCCGAAAAAGAAAAAACGGCTTTACTTACCCTTTTTAAAGGATTGGTAATTGATAAAACAACCAATTTGCCCCTAGATGCTGAAATTGAAATTATAGATTTGGAGAAAAACGAGCAGATTACCACCTTAAAATCGAATGCTGCAAGTGGGAGTTTTTTGGTATCGCTTCCCTCAGGAAAAAATTATGGTATTAATGTAAAAAAAGAGGGGTACTTGTTTTATTCCGAAAATATGAATATCCCAATTGCAGCAAATTATAAAGAAATTATTAAAACCGTACTACTCGATAAACTAAAAGCAGGTGCTAAGATTGTTCTAAAAAATATTTTTTATGATTATAACAAATCTATATTACGTTCCGAATCTATTAATGAACTAAACCGCCTCTATGAATTATTAATACAAAACCCTCAACTAAAAGTAGAGCTTTCCGCTCATACCGATTCTAGAGGTAATAATGATTACAATAACAAGCTTTCGCAAGAAAGGGCTCAATCGTGTGTAGATTATTTGATTAAAAAAGGCATCTCCGAAAAACAAGTGGTAGCCAAAGGGTATGGAAAACAACAACCTTTAATAACGGATGTTGAAATTAACAACATCAAAACTGAAATCGACAAAGAAACTGCTCATCAACAAAACAGACGAACGGAATTTACGATTTTAGAGAACTAGTAGATGTGAGAATGTGTAAATGTGTGAATGTGTGAATGACAAAAACAAAAAAAATGAACCAAATAATTAAAAATAACTATTTCAACGCTTTGCTATGAATAACAGTATAAATAATCAATTTGTTTTTAACCACTTTGTAAACAAAGATGTAGGTGTGCTCGAATACAGCACAATGGAAATCTCGCTTGGCAAGTTTAGGAAATCAGCAGAGGGGATATTTATCTGGAAAGGGAAGAAAAGATTCTCCGAATGTGTAAAGACGATCGGCATATTTTTTAGATGTTTCCGGAAAACCTTTTTCCGTAATGTAATCAGCAATGTCTGCAATGCTTTTTGTCGCTTTTTTTGTCCATTCTATTTTTTGCGTTGCTGCTGCCATTCATCAAGTAGTTTATATGTTTCCGATTTTGCTTCTTCTGTGGTTAATCTTGGACTGTTCTCACATTCATCCAGCATCAAATCAATTTCCTCCTCCGTAGCTAGGCGTGAAGGATTAATCCAATTATACAACTCGGCAGGTTCATTTACAACGTCAGTAGCTGTTTCAGGAGATAAAAGGGTTACCGATTTTACTAACCGCACTGTTTTTAAAAATGCTAACAAAAGTTTTGTTGCCGCTTCGCTTTCCGTTTTTACTATAAGTGTTTGCATCATATCTATTTTTCTTACAAAATTATAAAATATTTTTAACCTTTAAAAACTAAAAACTTATGAAAATTTCTAGAAACTCATCACACAAAACTATAAAAACAACAACTAAATTCTTTACAGCGGCACTCATCTGCCAATTTGCAATCTGTAATCTGCAATTAAAAGCCCAAAGCATTGGTATAAACTCCACAGGAGCAGCACCAAATGCTTCTGCGTTATTAGATGTGGACGCAGCACCTGGGAATAACAAAGGGCTATTACTTCCTCGTTTATCTACTACGCAGCGAAATAGCATAGTAGCTCCCGCACAAAGTTTGCTGATATACAATACTACCGATTCTTGTT
>PHDR01000211.1 GCA_002841035.1 Bacteroidetes bacterium HGW-Bacteroidetes-12
TTTTTATGTCGATTTTTCTAAAGGAGACGACCGATTAAACACCGAAGACAGTTATTATCAATACAATTATTATGAAGATAACAAAACCCAAATCAGCACCATATTCTTTACTGACAGAGCCATTTATCGCCCAGGACAAACGGTTTATTTTAAAGGAATTGTGTTGGAAACGGATCCTGACAACAACAATAAAATCAAAACTAATTTTAAGTCAACAGTTACTTTTTATGATGTAAACAGTCAGAAAGTAGGTGATTTAAAACTAACTACCAATGAATACGGTACGTTTAGTGGTTCTTTTATTGCTCCCAACAACGGACTAAACGGACAAATGTACATTGCCGATAGTTACGGTTCAAAATACATTTCGGTAGAAGAATACAAACGTCCAAAATTTGAGGTAAAATTTGAACCCATAAAAGGCACTTACAAATTAGAAGAAAATGTGAATGTTGTCGGGAATGCCAAAACCTATTCAGGTGCTGCGTTAGACGAAGCTACTGTATCTTATCGTGTGGTAAGAAATGCTTCTTTCCCTTATTGGTGTTATTACCGTTGGGGATACTGGCCTCAATCGGCACAAATGGAAATTACCAATGGAACAACAACTACCGATGATAACGGTGAATTTAAAATTGATTTTATTGCCAAAGCAGACAAGTCAGTCAATAAAAAATATTCCCCTACTTATTCTTACACCATTTATGCTGATGTAATTGATATTAATGGAGAAACGCGTAGTTCTACTACTTATGTGAGCGTTGGCTATAAAGCCTTAAACATTAATATTGGTATTGACGAAAAAATCAATAAAAATGATGTGGATACCATTAACTTTACTACTACCAACCTCAATGGAGAATTTGAAGCTGCGGCAGGAAATGTAACGATTTGGGCGTTGAAAATGCCTTCAAAAATTTACAAAAAAAGCTACTGGAACAAAGGTGATGTGCATTTAATGAGCAAAAATGAGTTTGAAAAACATTTTCCGATGGATGAATTTGATGAGGAAAACAATGTTTACAAATGGGAGAAAAATGCCAAAGTTTATGACCATGATTTTAATACTGCCAACAAAAAATCGCTTCGTTTGTTTAAGCTGTCTGAATGGAGTTCGGGATGGTATGTAATGGAAGCTGTTTGTAAAGATAAATTTGGTCAGGTAGTGAAAGAAATCAAGTATTTTAATGTTTTTGGCGAACAAGAAAAACATCCTTCAACTAATGATATTGCTTGGTTTACTCCGCTGATAATTAATGGCGAGCCGGGTGAAAACGCATCATTTTTAATTGCTACGGCTGCCAAAAATGTAGAAATTTTATACGAAATAGAGCATAAAGGCAAAATTGTTGAGCAAAAACGCATTCAACTAAGTGTTGCTCAGCAAAAAATAAGCATTCCTATTTTAGAAAAATACAGAGGAAATTTCCATGTGCATTTTATGATGGTAAAACACAACCGACACTTTAATTTTACAAGTACGGTTACTGTTCCGCACACCAACAAACAACTAGATATTGAATTTGAAACTTTTAGAAATAAATTACTGCCTGGACAAAAAGAAGAATGGAAACTGAAAATTAAAGGTAAAAAAGGAGAAAAAGTAGCTGCTGAAATGGTGGCAGCTTTATATGATGCTTCGTTGGATGCTTTCCGCCCGAATTACTGGGGATTAGATGTGCATCATTATGATTACAGTCAGCGTTATTGGCAAAACAACAATGGTTTTAGCGACAAAAATTCACAATTATTAGCCAAAGATTGGAATCCCTATTTGTATAATCTAAAAACCATTTATTACGACCACCTCAATTGGTTTGGGTTTAGGTATTCTAGATACAATTATGAAAACTATAGGACAGTAAA
Source organism: Bacteroidetes bacterium HGW-Bacteroidetes-12 (assembly GCA_002841035.1). Taxonomy (GTDB): domain Bacteria; phylum Bacteroidota; class Bacteroidia; order Flavobacteriales_E; family Vicingaceae; genus BRH-c54. Next base: position 1,867 of record PHDR01000211.1, read on the forward strand.
AAGTTCTGAAGGAGATTATTTAGATGATGCAGAAATGGAAAGAACTGAGGTTACTTTAGAAGAAAAAGAAACTTCGGGCAAATCATCTCTAAAAAAATCAAGAGCTCCATCTTCAGGAATGGTTAGTAAAGATGAAGACAAAAACATGGATGCAAGAACTGTTTCACAAACATTGGCTGGAGGAGAAAAATTTGCTGAACAACAACAAAATAATACGGAAGGATTAGATGAAGTAAAAGCCCGAAGCAACTTTAACGAAACGGCTTTTTTCTTTCCTCATTTGGAAACAAATGAAAAAGGCGAAATCATCATCAAATTTACTATTCCTGAAGCCTTAACCAAATGGAAATTTATGGGCTTGGCTCACACCAAAGACTTAAAAACAGGAATGATTTATGAAGAAACGCTTACGCAAAAAGACCTGATGGTTTATCCAAATGCTCCTCGTTTTTTTAGAGAAAATGACAAAATGACCTTTAGCACCAAAATCACTAACCTTTCTGAAAAAGACTTGACAGGCGAGGCTAAAATTTATTTCTATGACGCTCTTACCATGAAAGCAATTTCAGATAAATTGCTAATAAGTAAAGAAACCAATACTTTCTCAGCTAAAAAAGGCAAAAGTACTTCTGTAAGTTGGGAAATTAATATCCCAGAAGGATTTGGAGCTATTACTTATAAAGTTATCGCCAAATCGGACAACTTTACCGATGGCGAAGAAATGGCTATTCCTGTATTAACTAACAGAATGTTAGTAACCGAATCACTTCCACTACCTGTTAGAGGAAAAGGAACAACCAATTTTAAATTCAATAAATTATTGGCTTCAGGTTCTTCAAGCACCATGAAAAATCATCGGTTAACATTAGAATTTACATCTAATCCAGCTTGGTATGCCATACAAGCATTGCCTTATTTAATGGAATATCCGTATGAATGTGCTGAGCAAACATTTAGTCGCTTTTATGCGAATTCCATTGCTACACATATTGCGAATTCCAATCCGAAAATTAAAAATGTATTTGAAAGTTGGAAAAACAGTACTCCCGAAGCATTTTTATCTAATTTGGAGAAAAATCAGGAGTTAAAAGCTTTATTATTAGAAGAAACGCCTTGGGTATTAAATGCTCAAAATGAAGGGGAACGCAAAAAACGTGTAGGCTTGTTATTCGATTTAAACAGAATGAGCAACGAATTAGGTAGAGCAGAAATGAAATTGCAACAATTGCAAGTTTCTAATGGTGGTTGGACATGGTTTAAAGGAATGCCTGAAAGCAGATACATCACACAACATATTGTAACTGGAATGGGACATTTAGACCATTTAGGTGTGAAAAACATTCGTGAAGATTACAAAACTTGGAACATGGTTAAAAAAGCCGTGTTGTATTTAGATGATAGAATCAGAGAAGATTACGAATGGCTGAAAAAACACAATTTAGATTTAACAAAAGACCATTTGAATTATGAAATCATTCAGTATTTATATGCCAGAAGTTATTTTTTATCTGATATAGAAATCAACTCTAGCAATAAAGAGGCATACAGTTATTACCTGAAACAAGCCAATGATTTTTGGTTAACAAAAAGTCGCTACATGCAAGGAATGATAGCTTTGGCTTTACATAGAAATGGTCAGCCAAAAACAGGCATTCACACCGAGCAAAAAATTATTGCTTCATTAAAAGATAATGCCATACAACATGATGAGTTAGGCATGTATTGGAAAGATAACATTAGTGGTTATTATTGGTATCAGGCTCCAATTGAAGTACAAGCATTATTAATAGAAGCTTTTGATGAAGTTACTAACGATGCAGAAAGTGTTGAAGCCATGAAAATTTGGTTGTTAAAACAAAAACAAACACAAGATTGGCGAACTACCAAAGCTACTACGGAAGCTTGTTACGCATTGTTATTAAGAGGAACTGATTTATTAGCAAGCGATGAATTAGTTGAAATAAAAGTAGGAAACACGATTATTGATCCTAAAAAAATGGACGATGTGAAAATAGAGGCTGGAACAGGCTATTTTAAAACTTCGTGGAGCAAAACGGAAATTAAACCCGAAATGGGCAATATTACCGTTACCAAAAAAGATGAAGGCGTAGCTTGGGGAGCAATGTATTGGCAATATTTTGAGCAATTAGACAAAATTACCACACACGAAACGCCATTAAAATTAAGTAAAAAACTATTTGTACAACGTAACACCGATGCGGGACCTGTAATTGAACTCATTAAAGAAGGTACTACATTAAAACCCGGTGATAAAATTAAAGTGCGTATAGAATTGCGTGTTGACAGAAACATGGAATACGTTCACATGAAAGATATGCGTGCAGCAGGTTTTGAGCCTATTAATGTTTTCTCTGGTTATCGTTATCAGGATGGGTTAGGTTATTATGAAAGTACTAAAGATGCGGCTACTAACTTCTTTTTTGATTACTTGCCTAAGGGAACCTATGTGTTTGAATATCCTTTGAGAGTAAATATGAGTGGAGATTTTTCTAACGGAATAACAAGTATTCAATGTATGTATGCTCCTGAGTTCACTTCTCATTCAGAAGGAATTAGGGTGTTGGTGAAGTAATTAAAATTTATAAAATGCAAATAGAATTTATCCTTTATGTTGCCGACCAAGAAAAAAGCAAAGATTTTTATGAGGCATTATTAGCTATAAAAGCTTCATTACATGTTCCAGGTATGACTGAATTTCAACTTTCAGAAACAACTAAATTAGGCTTAATGCCCGAAAACGGAATTGCTACAATTTTAGGAAACGCAACACCTCTTCCCAATACTGGCAATGGAATTCCTCGTTGCGAGTTGTACTTAAAAGTAAAACATGCCAACGAATATATGGAAAGAGGAATGCGGCTGGGAGCAAAATTGATTAGTCCATTACAACAAAGAGATTGGGGTGATAAAGTTGGATATTTATTAGATGCAGATGGACATGTAATTGCTTTTGCTGAGGAATAGTAAGCCTACATTGTTGTTAGTGCAAAAGCTAAAAGACCAACTCCTAACACAAAACTAATAAGTGCAGGGGCAAAAATAATTACATTAAATTCTTTTATATTAGCTAACTTATCTTTTACTAAACAAAAAACTACTCCAAACAGAGGATATAGAATTAAAACTAAACTAACAACAATCCAATTCATTGAAATGATTTTGCACAAAAAAGAGAGTTATTCCTAACAAATAAAATGATGCTCATCATGAAGGGACAAGTAAAATTTAGTTACTCTCTATCCATTTAATAATTTCCTCATCATTGGGAAGTGTTTTTGGGGAGATAGATTTTATTAAATATCCATTTTCATCCAACAAGTATTTTTGAAAATTCCATGATACTTTAGAATCCTCAACTCCGTTTTTTTCTTTTTGCGTTAAAAATTGATATATTTCGTGCATATCATTTCCTTTAACCGAAATTTTGCTCATCATTGGGAAAGTTACTCCATAATTTTCTTGACAGAAACTAGCA
>PHDR01000212.1 GCA_002841035.1 Bacteroidetes bacterium HGW-Bacteroidetes-12
AAATCCACAAAAAAAACTTACTTCAGCATGGAAAACCGCCATTGAAGGAATATTAGATGCCTATTTTGGTAAAATACCCAATGAATTTGAATACCAAGGAAAAAAATATACACCTAAAACCTATGCCGAAAGTTTAGGTTTAAACATGGATGATTATGTTAGTATTGGCTCATTTACGCACCATCCTTTCTATAAAACTTTTGTATTAGAAGTACCTGACAACTGGTTATTTGAAAGTATTTACAATGTGCCGTTAAACGAAATGGAGCAATTAATAAACAATGCTGTAATGAATGGTTATTCTGTTGCTTGGGGAAGTGATGTTTCTGAAAAAGGTTTTTCTTTTAAAAATGGTTTGGCTATTGTTCCTGAAGATGAAGCTACTATTACTGTTGCAGGAAAAGACAACAAGCACTTTAGCGATGCGGGTGCTGAAAAAATTAGTAATGCGTTTGACGAACCTGTGAAAGAAAAACAAATTACACAAGAAATGCGTCAAGAAGCATTTGATAATTACGAAACCCAAGATGACCATGGAATGCACATTACAGGAATTGTTAAAGACCAAAAAGGAACAAAATATTACATTGTTAAAAACTCTTGGGGCAAAGACAATTTTGCCAGTGGGTATTTCTATGCTTCTGAAACTTACGTGAAATACAAAACCATTGACTTCATGGTTCATAAAGATGCATTGTCATCTGAAATAAAGAAAAAATTGGGGATAAAATAAATAGAATTGTTTAAAGTTTAAGAATATCATTATTTGCTTCTGAAATCAGTTTGAACTCACTAAAAATCAATGTATTCCTTCCATCTCCAATTTATAAGCCAATCATCCAATGATTTTGCGTAAGTTTGTAGGCTATTTTCAACCGTTATTAACCTATGACATTTATTGAAACCGACCAGCTAGAACGAACAACGGGAAAAAAATTATATGATTATCAGAAAGAGGCAATAAACAAAATATTCAATTGCCTCGAAAGAAACCCATCTAACTACAACCTACTCTACCAGCTCCCCACAGGAGGAGGTAAAACAGTTATTTTTACCGAAATAGCTAAACGATACATCAACATTACCAACAAAAAAGTAGTGGTATTAACCCACCGAATTGAACTTTGCAACCAAACCTCAAAAATGCTTGGTGAATTCAATGTGAATTGTAAAATCATTGATAGCAAAGTAAAGGAACTTCCTGACGAATCTGATTTTCAGTGCTTTGTTGCCATGGTTGAAACATTAAACAATCGTTTAAAAGACGATATGCTCAATTTAAAAGACATTGGTTTAGTGATTGTTGACGAAGCTCATTATAATTCTTTCCGAAAATTATTTCCAAACTTCAATGAATGTATATTGTTAGGAGTTACAGCCACTCCTCTTAGCTCCAACATTAATTTACCCATGTTTCAAAACTACAAAGAGCTGATTGTTGGCGATTCGATTTCTACATTAATCAAAAGAGGTTTTTTGGCTAAAGCAACAACTTATTGCTATGATGTTGGATTAAGTGCATTGAAAATTGGAGCCAATGGGGATTACACTGTGAAATCTTCAGAATTGCTCTACAGTGATTTTCCAATGTTACAAAAATTACTTTATGCCTATGAAGAAAAATCCTTAGGTAAAAAAACGCTAATTTTTAATAATGGAATAAACACTTCGCTTAATGTTTACGATACTTTCACAAAAATTGGCTACAACATCAAACATCTCGATAATACAAATACTTCTCAGGAAAGAAGAGATATTTTAGATTGGTTTAAACACACACCAGATGCAATTTTAACATCTGTAGGTATTCTTACCACAGGATTTGATGAGCCAACAGTTGAATCCATCATTCTAAACCGAGCAACCCGCTCGTTAACACTTTATCATCAAATGATAGGCAGAGGTTCTCGTGTATTGCCCAACAAAAAAGAATTTACAGTTCTAGACCTTGGCAACAATGCCGCTCGTTTTGGACCATGGGACACAGAAATAGACTGGCATGAAATTTTTAGAAACCCAGATTTTTTTCTAAGCAATATTTTTTCTGATGAAGAAATTGAACGAAAATTCAAATATAAAATGCCCGATGAATTAAGGGGTATGTTTAAAAACACAGCCATTATCGATTTTGATGTTGATGCCGTATATCAAGAATGCCTAAAAAAAGGATTAAAACCAAAAGTTGTGCTTGACAAATCCATTGAACAACACAAACAAATGTGTGTGGAAAATAGCAAAGATATTATGGATGCCCGTGTGTTAGCTAGTCTTTTAAAAGATGATATTGCTTATCGAGTACGATTATATTCTTATAACATTTGCAAAAGCACTGAAAACTATTTAAAATGGTTAAGTGAAGATTATTTTAGACAACTTAGTTCTAAGATTAATCAGCATTATGTGGATTAAAGAACTGTAACTTTACTTAATAATGAAAAGTTAGCTGTAACAAAGTAAACTACTAAAGGGGAGTTCTATAAATTAAAGTTTTGATTTCCAAGATAGGTGGTGTTACTCTGCAACCCTACAACCTACGCCAGTAAATTAGGGTTTGCCCCCACTCTGTCCGTAGTTTGAAGCAAGGGCAATAGCGATAGCAACTACGGATTTAAAACTACGAAACCAAAAAATTAATACATTTGAAAAAAAATTTAAGAGATTAGTCCTTAGTTACCAACAAAAAAAAGCTTGGCTTCAAACTACGGAGAGGGAGGGGTTCTTCTTATTGTCATGGAAACAAAATTAGTTTATTCCGTAAATTTATTCCCGAAAAATGGACTGAATCTAATAAATTGAGTTATTTTTGAGCCCCATTTTAGGCATTATGCACGACAGACATACAAATAGAGAAAGGTATTTTAACGAACAAGTTTTTACTACTACCAACTATGTTATTCCTTATTTAAAAGGATTAATAGATATTACTCCTGAAACTACTGTTTCCGAAATTGGCTGTGGCGAAGGTGGTAATTTACTTCCTTTTTTAGATGTAGGCTGCAAAATTATTGGTATCGACCTTGCTGTTAATAAAATAGAAAACGCTAAAAAGTTTTTTGAGAAACATCCCAATAAACAGCTGGCTACTTTTATTGCCGAAGATATTTACAAGGTAAATCCTGCTGATTACCCCCCCTTCGATTTGATTATTATGAGAGATACTATTGAGCACATTCCTAATCAGGAAGTGTTTTTAGAAAACCTTAAACAATTTTTATCTCCTAAAGGAAGAGTATTTTTTGCATTTCCTCCTTGGCGTATGCCTTTTGGCGGGCATCAACAAATTTGTAGAAGTCGCTACCTTAGTAAATTGCCTTATTTCCATTTGCTACCCAACTTTTTATATGTAGGCATGCTTAAAGTGTTTGGTGAAAATCAGCAAACGATAGACTCCCTTCTCGAAATTAAAGACACTGGAATTTCTATCAGTAGATTTGAGCGAATTGTAGCGAGCAGCAAGTATAAAGTAGATAAAAAAACCTATTTCATGGTTAACCCTAACTACGAAATTAAGTTTAAACTAAAAACCAGAATACTACCCAGAATAATGAATATTCCTCTCTTCAGAGATTTTTTTACTACCGCTATGTATTGTGTAATTTCTAAAAACTAAATTTAGTTAGCCTGAGTTCTGGATAACGACAAAGTTTCTGTATTTTGTCATATTCAGTGCTCCCACTCCGTCCGTAGTTTGAAGCAAGGGCAATAGCGATAGCAACTACGGATTTAAAACTACGAAACCAAAAAATTAATACATTTGAAAAAGAAATTTAAATTTCCATTACTTCAGAGGTGGGTAGATACATTACATAACTTCTTATAGAAAATGTTGGATACATTTCTGCAAGAATTTTTTTGTAATTTTCAAGTTGTTCAATATGTTTGTTCGATGGTTTACCAGTTTTATAGTCAATTATATAGATATTTTTATCTTTAAATGTAACTCTATCAGGTTGATAATTGCTGCCTGAAGAAAGCAAAATGTTTTTTTCATTTTTCACCATATCAAAGTCAGAAAATAGATGACCTACTAATGGATGTTGAAATTGTTTTTCCAATTGATTTTTAAGCGTAAGAGCTTCATTTTTTGTTATAACACCTTTATTGATGTTTCTTGTTAAAATTGCTTGTAGTTCATCTTTGTGTTTCAATTCAGACAAAATGTTGTGAATGAGCAAACCATGTTCTCCAATTTTTTCAGGAGATTCAACATCCCAAAATTTGGGAGCTTGATAGCTTATTTTAATTTTTTCTCTCCAACTGTTGTGTGTTATTATCGAAAATGTTTCTGTTTGAATGGCATCTTTTTTAGTTTTTTCTTGCTGAGTTTTTGGGCTAAATGGTCCATATTCAAAATTTGTATCACTATTTTTTGTTAAAAACGATTGTTGGCAAAAATCATATAAATAATCATTAATTGCTCCAATGTTATTTTTTGAAATGTTTCCTTTGGCATCTTTTTTAATACTCGATAAAACATACAATCGTTCTTCGGGTCGAGTTAATGCTACATATAAAATGTTTATTAAATCTAAGGTAAGTTTGCTAATTTCTTCTTCATAAATATAAGCCAACTTTGTTTTTTTTAACGCTATATTTATCGGTAGAAGTGCTACATCTAAATTTTGTATTCCTGTTTCGGTTATCCAAAAGAAATCTTGTTGAGCATTATTTTTAACAGGTGAATTGGCAAACGGATAAATAACGACAGGAAATTCCAATCCTTTAGATTTATGTATGGTCATTACTCTAACAGCTTCAATTCCTTCGGCAATGATTATAGAAAATTTATCGTTTTTCTCATTCCACCATTCAATGAAATTTGCAATAGAATTTCCTTTTTTTGTAGAAAACTCATATACTTTCTCCAAAAAGAATTGCAGGTAAATATTAATAGAATCATCGAGATTATATTGGTTTATTAGGTATTCTGTTAGTTCGTAAAGAGAAAGTTTGTTGATACTACTTTCATTTAAGTTTAGGTTGTTTTCATTAAGAAAAAGCCGAAGTGTGTTGGTTTTGTATTTTTCAAAAACATCAAAAATGGATTCTGTTATGTTAAATTTTTCCAACAAAAATTGAATAATAAAAACAGCGTTTTCTTTATCTTTTGGAGCTAACAAATAGTTGAAATAATGAATAAGAAATTGTACTTCTTTTGAATTATTGAGCAAAAGGCTTTCAAAAGAAATTACATCAATTCCATTTTCAATTAAATGAGATGCAATCAGAACACCATCTTTTTTACCTCTTGTTAGAATAGCAATGTCTTTGAGAGCATAATTATCTGATTTTAATGTGTTAATGGTTTCAATTATTTTTTGCAACATTAA
>PHDR01000213.1 GCA_002841035.1 Bacteroidetes bacterium HGW-Bacteroidetes-12
TGTTACCCCTTTGGGGTTGTTTTTGTATAAAAAAAAGAACACAAATTTTACATAGATGCAAACTTTTTTCCATAAAAGTAAACATTTCTTTGCATTTAGCATTCTTTATTTCCAACATAAGTAATTAACAATTAGGTTGTTAATATTTTTTCAGCAGACCCTACCTTAAGTTTTCCAACTTTAGAGAGGCTATACTTAATTTCTTTGAAAACAAAATTTGGATGGATGTAGGGTTTAATAATATCTTAACCGATAATATTCAAATCATCCAACCTGATTTTTCGGCTTCCTATTTGGAATGAGTGTAGTATACAGACGAATAAAAACTTAAAAGGTTGCACCTTTATTTCTCAATAGTTCTTAGTAAATTTGCTTTCTTAAAAAAAAAATTTTTAATGGCAGATATTATAAAACTTTTACCCGATGCTGTAGCCAACCAAATTGCGGCTGGTGAAGTGGTGCAACGCCCTGCTTCGGCTGTAAAAGAATTGTTAGAAAATGCCATAGATGCTGGTGCAACTTCCATTTCACTTTCTATAAAAGATGCCGGAAAAACCTTAATTCAGGTTATTGATAACGGACAAGGAATGTCGGAAACTGATGCCCGACTGAGTTTTGAACGCCACGCAACATCAAAAATTAAAACTGCCGATGATTTATTTAACCTCCACACCAAAGGGTTTAGAGGCGAAGCATTGGCTTCAATTGCAGCCATTGCTCATGTGGAGCTAAAAACAAAAAAAGAAAATGCCGATTTAGGCTCAAAAATTATTATTGAAGGAAGCGAAATTAAAGAGCAAGAAGCTTGTAGCTGTGCTAAAGGAACCACCTTTTCTATCAAAAATCTATTTTACAATGTCCCTGCTCGTAGAAATTTTTTGAAATCGAACAGCGTAGAATCAAAACACATCATAGATGAGTTTTTAAGGGTTGCTCTCATTCACCACGATATTGCCTTTAGTATGTATAATGATGGAAACGAAGTTTTCAATCTCAATTCAGGAAGTTTTCGTCAGCGAATTGTCGCTATTTTTGGTGATAAATACAACACAAAATTAGTTCCTGTTACCGAACAAACCGACATTGTAACTATTGAAGGTTTTGTTACTAAACCCGAATTTGCCAAGAAAACCAGAGGAGAGCAATATTTCTTTGTAAACAACCGATTTATAAAAAATGCCTACCTCAACCATGCCGTGCAAAATGCGTTCGACCAACTGCTTAATAAAGAACAATTTCCTTCCTATTTTTTAAACCTTACGGTAGATCCTTCTAAGATAGACATTAACATTCATCCCACAAAAACCGAAATTAAATTTGAAGATGAACGCTCTATTTATGCCATAATTAGAACGGCTGTGAAACAAGCTTTAGGAAAATTCAACATTTCGCCAACACTCGATTTTGAACAAGAAAAAAGTTTTGATATTCCATTGTCTAAATACAAAGAAGAAGTTAAAATTCCAACCATTCGAGTAAATCCAAACTTTAATCCTTTTGAAAAGGAAAAACAAACTTTTTCTCCCTCACAAAAAACCATTAATAAAAATGCTACCAATTGGGAAAATTTATATGATAACTTTGAGGAAAACACTACTGCTATTATTGACGCTCAACTAAATACTACCGAAAACGAACATACCGAAAAAACAGAACAACTTTTTGCTGCTAATTGGGATGATGAAACAGAGGTAAAAACTAAAACAGTAATACAAATTCATCAAAAATTTATACTTACTCAACTTAATAACAACCACCTATTTATAGACCAACAACGGGCACATGAAAGGATTTTGTTTGAAAAATTTTTAACCCATTTAGAAAACGGAAACGGACATTCGCAACAATTACTTTTTCCTGAAACAATTGAGCTTAGTAATTCTGATGCTGAATTAATTAGAGAAATTGAACCCGACATCAAAAAATTAGGGTTTAATTTTAATGCTATCGGACGAACGGCCTTTATAATCAATGGAGTTCCTGTTGAATTATCCAACCAACCTATTCAGCATAGTTTTGAAAATTTATTGGAACAATTTAAACATCACCAATCCGAACTTAAATTGGCTCAAAAAGAACGCATTGCATTAGCTATGGCTAAAAGTGCAGGCATAAAATCGGGGCAGATGCTTACGCAAGAAGAAATGCTACATTTGGTAGAACAACTTTTTGCCTGTCAAATGCCTTACAGTTTGCCCAACGGAAAACCAACCATTATTTCTTTAGACATCGAAAACTTGAACCAACAATTTAATTATTAATATGTTAGAAAATTTATTTAGAAATATACCTCCTGTAGTAAAAAATATACTCATCATTAATTTGTTAGTGTTTTTAGGTACTGAGTTTTTGGCTGGACAAGGCATTAATATTACGCAGTATTTAGCCCTACATTATTTTACAAGCAACAATTTTTACCCGCATCAATTAGTTACCTATATGTTTATGCACGGAGGTATTTCGCATATTTTTTTTAATATGTTTGCCGTTTGGATGTTTGGAAAAGTATTAGAACAAGTTTGGGGAGCAAAACGATTTTTAATTTACTATATGGCAACTGGGGTTGGTGCAGGATTAATTCAATTACTGGTAGCTTACATTCGGATTATCCCTCTGAATGAACTTGTTACGCCCGAACAAATGGATTATATTGTAACTAATGGTTACGAACTTTTGCAAACAAACAGAAATTACCCCGACCCAGTTTCTGGGCAGCTAAATATACTAATCAATGTTAGCACTGTTGGAGCATCAGGAGCTGTTTTTGGTATTTTGTTGGCTTTTGGAATGTTGTTTCCAAATACCGAATTAATGCTCCTCTTCCCTCCCATTCCAATTAAAGCAAAATGGTTTGTAACTATGTATGGTGTTTTTGAGCTTTATTCAGGTTTTGCAAACAACCCCAACGACAATGTAGCTCATTTTGCACACCTTGGCGGAATGTTGTTTGGTTTTATTTTGATAAAGTATTGGAAAGCAGATAGAAATAAGTTTTACTAACTCTTTATGCTTTTTGATAAATTTTCAATCAAAAAGTGTCAGTTCGAGTTTTTTTTCTGCAAGAAAAAGTATCAAGAACAAGCTTTTTAATAATGAAAATTTGTTTTCTCGATACATCCCAAAATACTGCGGGACACTCGAAAGGACAAATTTTCTATAAAATACACAACGAGTTTAGTTAAAAAAAAGTATGAACATAATAGAAGACATAAAACATCAATTTAAAACAGGAACAGCATTAATAAAGCTCATATTTATTAATGTAGCTGTTTTTGTGTTGGTGCATTTAATTGGATTGTTCATTTTCTTTTTCACAGGTAGTTCAGGAGCAAGTTTAGTGGTTAGTTGGTTAGCACTTCCTTCTGAATTAAGTCAATTAATATTCCAACCATGGACATTTATATCTTATATGTTTCTGCATCAAGATTTAATGCATCTTTTGTTTAATATGTTGGTACTCTATTTTGGTGGTCAGATTTTTATGCAATTTTTAGATGAAAAAAAACTTGTTGCTACTTATCTGCTTGGTGGTTTTGCAGGAGGTATTTTTTATATTCTTGCTTTTAATCTCTTTCCTGCATTCAATCAATTAGCTCCTGTTTCCATTTTATTGGGTGCATCCGCTTCGGTTATAGCTGTTTTAATTGCCGCAGCTACCTATGTTCCTAATTTCACAGTTCGGTTGCTTTTTTTAGGAAATGTTCGTTTAAAATACATTGCTATTTTCTATTTAGTATTAGACCTAATTAGCATACCTCAAAATAATGCAGGAGGACATATTTCTCACCTTGGAGGTGCTCTTTTCGGGTTTCTTTTTATAACTCAACTAAAAAAGGGAAAAGACATTACATTAGGTTTTAGCAAATGGTTAAACTATTTTAAACTTCTTTTTTCTTCAAAAAAAAATATGCGGGTAGTATATAAAAAACCAGGAAAAACAAAAACAGACGAAGAATACAACAAGCAAAAAATACTTCATCAAAAAAAAGTAGATGCCATTTTAGATAAAATAGCAAAATCAGGATACGACAGCTTATCTAAAGATGAAAAAGCATTTTTGTTTGATGCAAGTAAGAAATAAAGTAAAATCTATAATTTGCTTCAATAAATAGGTGTAAAACAAATTTCCCTTTTACTATTTTTCATCACTTACAACATTCATTTTTAGTAATTTTGTAAGAAAACAATTTATTGTATGTACAAATTTTTTGTAAAGCCTTTGTTATTTGCTATGCAGCCCGAAAAGGCACATTATTTTGCTGTTGGTTGTTTAACATTTTTCACGAAAATACCTGGCGGAACCTGGATTTTGAAGGCAATGTTTGATGTAACCGATAAAAAATTAGAACGAAAGTTGTTTGGGTTAACTTTTAAAAACCCTGTTGGATTGGCTGCTGGGTTTGACAAAGATGCTCGTTGGTTTAACCAATTAGCTAACTTAGGATTTGGGTTTATAGAAATAGGAACACTCACTCCAAAAGCACAAGTTGGCAACCCTAAACCTCGTTTGTTTAGAATTGTTGAAGATGAGGGTTTAATTAACCGAATGGGATTTAACAATTTAGGTGCCGAAAATGCCATTCAACGCTTAAAAAACAGAAAAACAAACATCATTATTGGAGGTAACATTGGTAAAAACACAGCTACGGCAAACGATGATGCATTAGAAGATTACCTTTTTAATTTCAATACGTTGCACGATTACGTTGATTATTTTGTGGTGAATGTAAGTTGCCCGAACGTGAAAGATCTAACCAAGCTACAAGACACACCGTTTCTATTAAATTTATTGGGCGAACTCAAAAAAATAAATACAACCAAAGCAAAACCAAAACCAATTTTATTAAAAATTGCTCCCGATTTAAACAATTCTCAATTAGACGAAATAATTGAAATTGTTGCTCAAACCAACATTGATGGGATTATTGCAACCAACACCACCACTTCACGTGAAGGATTGAAAACTGACAAAAATCGCATAGAAGAAATTGCCAACGGAGGATTAAGTGGAAAACCACTCAAAAATCGCTCAACCGAAGTAATTCGTTATTTAGCCACTAAATCTAACAAAGCCTTTCCTATTATTGGAGTTGGCGGAATACATTCTGCCGAAGATGCCCTTGAAAAACTAGAAGCAGGAGCAGATTTGATTCAACTATATACTGGTTTTATTTATGAAGGACCTGGTTTGATAAGGGCTATTAATAAAAAAATTGTAAATTCATAACAACAATCTTTTAAAATTTTTTATACCTTTGTGTATTATACCATTAAGTATAATTTTAAAATGTTTAAATGAGAAACTCACCTTTTATA
>PHDR01000214.1 GCA_002841035.1 Bacteroidetes bacterium HGW-Bacteroidetes-12
TATGGCGTATTTTTATAACTGGTTTTCTAAACCTGTATATAATGTTTCTGCTAAAATTCTAATAAAAGATGACAAAAGCACATCCATAGGTACTGAAGATATACTCAAAGATTTGAATGTTTATAGTGTTACCAAAAACATAGAAAATGAAATTGAAATTTTTAAATCACGACAACTATTAAAAGAAGTGGTAGATCGTTTGGAGTTAGATGTACTTTATTATCTTGTTGGGAATGTAAAAAAGAGTGAGATGTACACAGAATCTCCTTTTAAAATCACTTACGATTCGCTTAATTTCTATGCCTACAATAATTACTCTTTCATAACTATTATAAATGAAAATCAATTTGAACTTTCCTACGAAATTGAACAAACCAAGGATACTTACAAAAAAAACCACTCTTTTGGTGAAAAAATCTATTTACCAATAGGAATAATAACTGTTAACAAGCGAACCTTGTTTGATGCAGATTTATTTAATAATCCATCTTACGATAAAAGAGATTTTAGAATTAAGTTTAATAACACCAAAAACAACATTGATTTTTATCAAGCAAAATTAAATATTACACTACTTAATAAACAATCATCCGTAATTCTACTAAGCATTGAGGATGTTGTCCCTCAACGAGGACTAGATTTTATTAATACACTCATTGATGTTTATTTAGAACACGATGTAAAAGAAAAAAATAAAATTGCTAGTAGTACTGCCAATTTTATAAACGACCAACTCACTTCTATTTCAGAAGATTTAAAAACAATAGAAATTCAACGTCAAAATTTTAAAATTGAAAAGGGAATTACCGATGTGAGTAACAAATCACAACAAATTTTAGAGCGAGTTAAACTCAAGGATAATGAAATTTCTAACATTAATTTGCAACTTAGTTTTATTGAATATTTGCAAAAGTATGTGCAAGAGAACAAAAACATTAGCAACATTGCTCCGTCATCATTAGGAATTAACGACCCTCTTTTAGTTCGATTGATAACCCAAATAACGGATTTAGAAATTGAAAAACAAAAACTAGAACAATCCTATAGCCAAGAAACACCAGCTATTGTTGCAATTAACAATAAAATAAAATTTACTAGAAATACGCTACTTCAAAGCATTGAATCCATAAAAACAGGACTACAAACTTCAAAAAAAGATTTACAAGTTTCTATGAATTCACTAGAAAATGAAATGGGAACAATTCCAAAAACCGAACGAGAATTAGTTGGAATTGAACGAGAATACCGAGTAAAAGAAAGTTTGTATTTATATTTACTTCAAAAAGAAGCTGAAACCTCCATTGCTTTGGCTGCTTCTGTTTCTGATAACCGAATTATTGAAGAAGCACGCTCCACTTCATACCCAATAAGACCAATTCCTAAGAAAAGTTATTCATTAGCATTATTACTCGGACTACTCATTCCAACGGGCGTTATTTTTGTTTTTGAGCAATTCAATGATACCGTTAGAGATAAAAAAACCATAGAAAAACTTACTAAAATCCCCATGCTTGGCATTGTTGGATATAGCAAAGAACATTATGCGTTGGTGGTTTCTGAAAAACCAAAATCACTCATTGCAGAATCTTTTAGAACCATCCGAACAAATTTAAAATACTTTTTAAAAGGCAAAGAAAAAGAAACCATTTTAATTACATCATCTGTTGGTTCGGAAGGAAAAACATTTTCCTCAATGAATCTATCCATAATTATTGCTTTGTCGGGTAAGAAAACCGTTTTATTAGGGTTGGATTTAAGAAAACCTAAAATTGTTGCTGATTTTGAAATTTCAAATGAAAAAGGGGTAAGTTCTTTTTTAATTGGAGCTGAAACAATAGCATCCATCATACAAAAAACTTCCGTTGAAAATTTAAGTATCATTCCTTCAGGCCCTATTCCTCCAAATCCTTCAGAACTGATTATGGGAGAAAAAATGGATGAGTTAATAAACAAACTTCAACAAGATTTTGACACTATTATTATTGATTCGCCTCCTGTAGGTTTAGTTACAGATGCATTGTTACTTTCAAAATATGCAGACGCAACCATTTTTGTTGTACGGCAAAATGTAACGAAAAAAGAATACCTTACCCAAATAAACCAACTATATAAAGAAGAGCGTGTAAAAAATCCATCCATTTTATTTAATGCTGTAAAACTTTCCGGATTAGGTTATGGCTACGGATATGGTTATGGATATGGCTATTATGAAGAAGACCAAAAGAAAGGGTTTTTTAATCGTATATTTAAGAAAACGTGATACGCAACTTATTTAATAATTTTTTTTCTGGTCATGAACGCACAATAAGAGCTAAAAAAAACATTATAGGCTCTTTTTTGTTAAAAGGAATAAGTATAGTAATAAGCTTATTATTAGTCCCGCTTACTATTGACTATCTAAATCCAACAAAATATGGGGTTTGGCTCACATTGTCTTCTGTTATTGGGTGGTTTGTTTTTTTTGATATAGGATTAGGAAACGGGCTACGTAATAAATTTGCTATTGCCAAAGCAGAAGGAAACGACCTTTTGGCAAAGGTTTTTGTTAGTACTACTTACGCTATAATTACTTTAATAGCAGTTGGACTTTTTGTAGTTTTTTTTAGCATAAATCAATTTTTAGACTGGGGGTTAATTCTAAATACTTCAACTGATGTTCAGGAAATAGAAAGCCTTGTGTTTATAGTGTTTTCCGTTTTTTGTTTTCAATTTGTAATTAAATTAATTAACGTAATTTTTATTGCCGACCAACGCCCCGTAATTAGTAGTTTAATTAACACATTAGGAAGCTTATTTTCGCTTATCATAATCTTTATTTTAACTAAAACAACACAAGGATCGCTTTTATATTTAGGAGGAGCATTTAGTTTAATCAATCTAATAATTCCGTTTTTAGCAACTATTTGGGCGTTTAATGGAAAATATAAAAAATACAGCCCTTCATTTAACCATATTGATTTTAGTAAAGCAAAAGAATTACTTAGCTTGGGGGTGCGATTTTTTATTACTCAAGTAGCTGCAATTATTGTTGCAGCAACCGATAATATTATAATTGCACAATTAATAGGAAATGAAGATGTAGCAATATATAACATATCCTATAAATATTTTGGAGTTATGAATATGGTATTTACCATAATAACTGCTCCTTACTGGTCTGCCTACACAGAAGCCTACACTAAAAATGATATGGCTTGGGTAAAACAAGCAACCTTAAAAATAATAAAACTATGGTTTGTCGTTGTTGTTGGGATTTTAATTATGTTATTTTTCTCTAACAATGCCTTCAAATTATGGATAGGAAATAGATTAGCTATTCCATTTCAGCTTTCGGCAATTATAGCTCTTTGGGTTATATTAAGTACCTCAACAATGATATTTTCTAATTTTTTAGCGGGCGTAAACAAAATTCAATTGAGTTTATATCATGCTGTTTTTGTGAGTATTATTAATATTCCGTTGTCTATTTATTTTGCAAAAAATTTAGGAATGGGAAGCTCTGGCGTAATTTTAGCCACCCTTATTGGAATAATTCCTAGGGCTATTTTTCAGCCCATTCAATATTGGAAAATTGTGAACGGAAAAGCTAAAGGAATTTGGAATAAATAACCAAAAACCAAGCAAAAATACTTAGTTTTGTTTAAAACAAAAACTATTATTATGAAACGATTTAACCTCTTTTTTTTTCTGTTTAGTTTATTTCTAAACAATAGTTTTGCTCAAGATAATAATTCAGAGTTAACTAAAATCATTTTTGAAGGGGTAGTTCTTAATTCAGATAGTTTGCAACAACCTTTGCAAGGCGTTAATTTAATTGTAAACAAAAACAAAGGGGCAACAACCAATGCAAAAGGAGTTTTTTCTATTCCTGTTTCAGCCAACGATTCCATAAAATTTACACACGTTGGGTTTCATCCTTTTATAATTTATATTCCTGATTCAGTTAAAAGTGGAAAATTTACCGCAACGCTTTTTATGGTTCATGATACCATTAAATTAGAACAGTTTTTTGTATGGTCAGACGGAAGTTATGATAGTTTTAAAAACTCCATTTTAAATATGGATGTAAAACCCGATTTATCGCTCATTCGTGCAAAAAACAATGTTTTTCTTTCTGTGTATGAAGCTAAAACAACAACAGGAGTTTGGACGGCAGAGGATAATCAAAAAAACGCTATCAAAAAAGAAGAAAATAAAGTAATTTATAAAGGACAAGTGCAGCCCGAAAATATATTAAACTTTGTTAGCATTAGTTTTGGAATTGCCAATATGCTAAATCAAAAAACAAGTGAAAAAGATTTTTATTTCAACTTGCTTAATCTCCAAAACCAAAACAACTTAATCTATTCAAAATAAACGCTGAAGCAAGGTTAAATAAGTTTTTTTTCGAAACACTTCATCGTGCCCAATCTTTTTAATACGCTTGTATCCTTGGCTTACCATAAAATCATTCATTTCTTTGGTTTGATAATTATTTTCAACTAATAACACATCAATATCAAATGCTTTAAAATTAATTGTTTTTAATATACTCATTTCGTTGCCTTCGGTGTCTATGGTAAAAAAATCGACATGATTAAACTTGTTTTTTCTTAACAAATCATTGATATTGAAACATTTAACTTCAATTTCTTCTTTGCTTCCACCGTATTGTTTAATTTCTCTATCAATTCGTTCTAAATGTTTCGGATCATACTTATCAACTAATCCACTCAACATTTCGGTATCTACAAATTCACCTCTAACACGTAAAAATTTTTCAACACCAGTTTTTTCTGAAACACAACCATTCACTTTAACACAAGTTCTTGCTTCGTCTAATTTTTGAAAAATTTCAGGGATTGGTTCCACACACAATCCTTTCCAATTTCGTTGCTTCTCAAAAAACAAACTGTTGCTAAAAGTAACTCCATCATGTGCACCAATGTCCACAAAAACGCCATCTGTTTTTTGTGCAAAAAGTTTATCGAGGTATTTGTCTTGTTGATATTGTCCGTGATACATCTTTTAAGAAGTTAAATTTATTAAGAAAAGGTATGTAGTTAATATTGAGTGAAAAACAACTAATAATCAGTGATAACATTGCTTTAAAAAAAGTGAAGTAAAAGTACAATAAAAAAGATATATCTCAGCTCATGAAAATCTGTATAATCTTAGGTAAAAAAAACTACTATACTCAATGGGTTTGTTTTTTATGTAAATTTTACGAATTTATTGGTCTCAAAAATAGTTAAAACTATGCACTTTAGTGCATTTTGCTTTAGCTTCTAAAAATATTTTTAGCCACGAATACACGAATTATTCTATAT
>PHDR01000215.1 GCA_002841035.1 Bacteroidetes bacterium HGW-Bacteroidetes-12
ATATTTGTTTCTTCAAAATTTTCTATTACAGCTGTTATAATTAGTTTGTTGTCTAATGTTTTAACTATGATTTCTTCAACTCCTGCATCTTCACTATTCGCATGATGAATGGGAGCTTCATTAAAAACTAAATATATTGATTTTGTAAAACCAATGTATAATGTGTCTGTAATCTGACCTGTAAGCTTTAATGATGTTATTGTAATTACTATTAGTACTAAATATTTCATAATCTAAGTGTTATTTTATGATTGTCGTAAATAATGGCTGATGGCTCTTTAATAGATTTTTTTATCACATCTTTTGCTATGCCGCCAATTATTGGTAATGTTCCTGAAGCTGCATCAACTCCCGATGAAGAAACATCTTCTTTTGTTTGTTCTTTAATTCCTCCCGGAACAAATATTCCATCTATTCCATCTAAATCATAAACAGTTAATTTGGTATCAATATATTGTCCGTTATAACTTAAGGACGATATACTTAATTTAATTCTTTCACTAGAAAATGAAGCGATTGCTGATATGATAGTGTTTCTTTTAATTTCAACTCCTTTAATTATGCAATCTTGAGTAATTCTGATACGAACAGTTGAACCACTTTTAACAGCTTTATTTCCATTATGAATTACCGCATTTATCATTTGCGTTGTAGTTTTATTCGTTTGGGTTGAGGGAGTTGTTGTTGAAGACTTAGTTCGAGTTCTTATTTTTTGTTCAACAGTATCTACATTTTCTTCAACAATAGTTTGAGTAGTTCTGTTTTGTTGAATGGCGTATTGATTAGTATTGGAACTATAACTATTAGTTGAGCTTTTAGAAGTACTTATCTTTTTTTCTCGAAGCCTTTCTTCATCTTCTTTCTCCTCA
Source organism: Bacteroidetes bacterium HGW-Bacteroidetes-12 (assembly GCA_002841035.1). Lineage (GTDB taxonomy): Bacteria > Bacteroidota > Bacteroidia > Flavobacteriales_E > Vicingaceae > BRH-c54. Next base: position 870 of record PHDR01000215.1, read on the forward strand.
CTAATAAATAAGGTATCTTCTTTTGGTTTTGAAACCTCAATATCTAATGCTCCACCAAATGAATTTCCTTTAGAATTAGAATATTTATGTTCTTTATATAATTCAATATTACTTTTATTACTAAAAGTATCTCTTTCAGTTGGAGCCTCCATAAATGGAGATTGGCTAGCTTCTGAAGAATTGTTTTCCAGAGAAGTGTTTTGCTTTGCAAATACAACTACTATTATTAAAAGCGGTAATACTCCTATTAGCATGAATTTATGAATAGGCTTTATTTTTGAGAAGTATGATTTATTCATTGTTTTTTACTTCCTTATCATTAATAACATTCCATGAAGCGATTTTAACAGCATGTGGATTAATATTGCTTCTACCTTCTATTCCTATTACATCGTTTAAGGCAAATTCAACATCTAAATGTTGTTTTCTATATACCTGTCTTTGTTCATCGTAAAAATCAATTGTTCCATAGACTCTACCAATAATACCATTGGTTGAGATATGTATTTCAGGCTCTCCTTTGAGCTTACTTATAAAACTTCGTCCTGTCTGACTAATTTTTTGAAAAACATTTTGGCTGATGTAATAATCAAGTAATTCTTCACCTGGTTTTTTTTCAATTAAGTTTAAAGCTGCGTTAATATTATTTTCTTGATTATCTTTATTAAGTGTGTACCACATATTATAAAACCATTTAACATGGTGTTTATATTCAATAACCCTATCTTCTTTTGTCATTACCCCTACCCTTTCAGCAGAGAACATACTTCCGTCCTGTGTTTTAATCCAAATGTTATTTAACATCTGTTTTTCTTTTTCTATGGATTGATAATAAATAAACCCTGTTAATCCAATACATAAAACTATTACCGTCAAGGCTAAAATTCTTGTCGTTTTAAATGCATCCCTGTAACTTATTAATTCTTTAAATTCTGTCATGTTTTAATAATTTAATCCTCGTTGTCTGCTTTTCTATAGGAGCTTTCTGCTTTTTGTGAAGTACTTAATGCATTTACAAAAGCACTTTTCCCTGCTCCACTTGCTCCTGCCATACCTACCCCTCCTGCTCCTGCTGCACCTAATGCTACAACTCCTGCTACGGCAGCAGTTCCTAATGCAATTGTTTTACCTACCATAGAGGCAGCCAACCCTTTTCCCCAAATAAAATGTTTAGTGATTTTAAATGCACTTAAATACATAATTATAAACGTACAATTAAGAGCAATTTCTGATAATAAATTATGTTCGTTGTAGTTCATTCCTCCAACATCACCAAATCTGAAATTATAGTAAGAAGCATACAAGTAATCTAATATGTTTAATGTGGTGAATACTAATCCTGAATGAAGTACAGCTCCAAACCAATCAATAACAAGCGAGTCAAATCTTTTTGAAATCCCAAACGCTAGAGCTAAAGGACCAAGTATTAATAATATTTTGACATAGTAAAAAGTAAACATCATTATTACAAATCTTATTATTGCTGTTAATGAAGAACCTAATTGATAGAAAAATATACTTGGCCAATTGGCTGGGTTGATATTGAATAGTATTTTTTCCCAAATACTTAAGTCATCAAATCCTCTTGGTTGTGCTGCTGCATTGGGGTTTTGATAATCATTTTCTGATATGCCTTGCTCGTCCATTTCCATAATGGCAGCTTTTTGCAATTTTGGATCATCACTGTTATTTGCTGCAGCAATAAGTGCTTCTTTTTGTACATCTCTTTCAACACTCCTATTATCTTGAATAACTTTTTTTGTATTGTCAGATAAAGCTGTTATGGAATTAACATAGTCAATACCGGATTCTAAAGTAGTTGCTACTGTTGGAAAAATTGATATTAAAAAGAAAATAAAAATACCATAAAACAATCCTTGTTTATCAAAATATCCGGAAGAGGATTCTTTTAATAAGCTTTTAACCGAGTGAGTGATATATCCCCAACCAAAAGAAAGTCCAAAAATTATTGTTGCGATAATCCAGGCCAAAGATTGTGTTTTAGATAAAGCTTCTCTTAAGGCATTATTAACGAATGGAGAATTTAATAAACTCTGAACTTGTCCTTGTGCAGTTTGGTTGTTTGACTGCATCATTTGACCAAGTGGCATTACTTGAGGTACTACAACATTGGTAACTAATAAAAAGAAAACTATAAAATATACCAGTTTTTTCCTTTTATTTAATACGCCTAATAGAAAAAATAAACTTTGTTTTAACGCCTTTATGATATGTGTGGTTAATTCCTTCATAATTAATATCTACTTACCATATAGGCACCTTTATGTTGTTGATGCATATATTGTGTTAAAGTAATTGCTCTTACAGAAGCTCTTATTTGAGTATTGAACTCATGAGCTTTCATTTGTGCTTCTTCTAATGCATTAATGGCGTCTTTTAATGAATTAATTCTACCTGATGATTCCATAAGTACAGAAGCTGTAGAAATTAGATTAATTGTATTGGTTGCAAATTGGAATTTAGTATTTATTAATTGATGATTAAATTGAATCATGCAATTATGACTAATTGAAAAGTCTAAATAAAAAGCATAAGACTCCATATTACAAATGGTGGCATCAATTAATTCTACTAATTTAATCGCATCTTGAATATCTTGAAGCCATTTTACAGTTTCCATTGTTTCTTTAATTTTTTCCTGAGCTGCTTTTAAAGTTTCAATAGTTTTATTTAAATTAACAAGTTGTGATGTTGTGTTAGCTGTATTCATTACTATTGCAGCATCAGCAGCAGGGTTTCCTATTTGACTGTTAAGATGAGTAACAGACAATAAACTCATAGCGATAATTAATAGTAATTTTTTATTTAGTTTCATATGTAGATATTTATTATTTTTTATAGGTCATATGGAATAGCTTATCTTCGTTGGCGTTTGCAACATACTAGTTGTTAGTGGCTATTTCATAATTTATATAGTTTTTAATTGCAACACCAAGGTTATTTATTCCTCTTTCTTTTAGCATTGAATTTTCTGTTTTTATGCTGTTCACATCATTTGGTGAAGTAGAATATACAGCATTGGTAAATACAGAATTTTCATTTCGTAACTTAATTGCTTTATCAGTTCCTTTTTTAAGTAACCATTCTCTGTAATGATCTCCTTTTGTTATAGAATCCAAAATGCTTATTTCGTAATCATCAAGAGATAGGTATTCTTGAAGTTTACCATATACTCCTGTTATAGTTGAGTGGTCAAGTAATATTTTAATATCAGAGTTTGTTTTTACAGATTCTTTTACCAAAGAATCTATGCCATCTAAATAACTTATTCCTTGTGTACAAATAGCAATAGAACCATTCATGGAACGTATTTTCCTGTATTGTTCTCCTACAAATGTTCCTCCCCCACCCTGCATAGAATCTATACACTCATCCATGATGATATTAGTAAATTTATTTTTCTTTGAATTTTGTATGATTTTATCTGTAGCAAAATCAATAATGTAGTATAAATACAAATCAAACAATACAGGGTCTTTTAACACGCTCATTAAATCAAATACAATGTATTTTTCTGCCATTAAATCTACATTCTTTTCAGCGTTTAGTATTGTTTTATTTACCCCTGAATAAAAAGGCTTTAATGCTAATTTTAAAGAATTAAAATTTAGAAATCCTTTTAGCTCTTCAGCTAAGTTTTTTTCAAAAACATCAATGTATTCATAGAAATCATTAAAAATTGGAAAGGCAACATTGGTTTTGTTTATGTAGTCATAATAAGATGATATTAACTCATTAAGTATGGCATTTTCATCATTTGTAATGTTTTTGTTTTGTTTCCAAATATGACCTATAATTGTTCTAATTAAAGTAGCTTTATTTGATGGTAATATCCATTTCCCATTTTCTTTATGGGTATAAAATGGATTGATGGATTTATATTTTTCATTATCTGTATTGATATAAACACCACCGTGAATTTCGCAATGATTCACATAATCTGGTTTCACGTTTATAATAATTACATCATGTCCTGAATTTAAATTGTTATCAGTAAACCAACATAAAAAATTTGTTTTTCCGGAACCAGAAGGTCCAAATACAACTAAGTTTTTATTTGTAGTAGATTTTGAAAATAATAGATTTTCTTTTATGGGGTTTCCAAAGGTATCAACACATAAAAATCCTTCTTCACTCCCACCATGATAACTTTCTCTTGGCAAATAACAAGCAGCAACATCAATTATGGAATAATTATATCTTATGTTGTAATTTGCGTTCCCTGGTAAGTTGGCCCAAAAGATTTCAAGCGTATCCTGATTTTCTAAAAATGAAGAACATCCGTTTATATTTTTATAGGTCGATTGAATTAAATCTACCCATTTATTTAGTAGATGAGTATCTTCATTAAAGACGATAATGTTTTGACTAAACTTACACCCTTTTTCTCCATGTTCAGTTAAAGCGGTATTGAAAT
>PHDR01000216.1 GCA_002841035.1 Bacteroidetes bacterium HGW-Bacteroidetes-12
TATTCAAATATTTTTCCGGTGATAATTCCTTTTGCACTTGGTACATTATTTACGATGAGCAGCAAAACCTGCGATTTTTTCTGAAATTCCACTACTTTATCGTGCGTCACATAATCAATAACTTTAACATTCTTGGAAAGTCGGTATTTTATAATAGCGACTATTACGGAAGCATCGGTTTTACCAATTAATTTCAACTCAATATCAGCCGCAAATTCCTTATTTTCAGCAACGATTTCTGACAAAACTTCCCACAACATTTGAGGATTTCTGTCGGCGTTCATCAACCCAACATGCGTAACCGTAAATTTTGTATCCAGTTCGGATGAAGTTACTGAAATTTTGCCATCAAAACCATTTGTGGCTGTAACCACATTGTTATTAAATTTACTGAATTTCTCTCTCATAGTTTTGCCTACCACCAAAACCGCATCCGCATTTTTCAACACTTCCTTTTCCAAAAAATGATGCTTCTTAATGGCTTTTTTGGTTAAGGGCAATTGCTGAAAATAATCAATTTCTGTCCAAGGATCTCTAAAATCTGCTAGCCACTTTATGTTCAATTCCTTCTTTAAATTCAAGCCGATTAAATGCATGCTGTGTGGTGGGCCGGTGGTAATTATAATATCAATACTATTTGATTTCAAATACTGTTTTAGGTATTTGGTTGATGGTTTTACCCAGAATTTACGGGCATCAGGAATAAAATAATTTGCGCGTATATATTGCAAAATTTTTCCAAAGAAAGTAGGATTAGGATTTAAAAAACCGGCACTTTCCGTTTTCTTTTTTCCGAAGAAAGCAAACAAGTTGTTGGGTTCCCAAATAGGCTGTTTTAAAATTTTAATTTCGTTTGGAATGTCCTTAAAAAGCGAATCGTCCATAATAGGATAATTCGGATTTTCAACAGTATAAATAATAGGCTCAATGCCAAAATCCCTAAAATATTTAACAAACTTAAGCCAACGCTGCACACCCGAACCTCCAGCAGGAGGCCAATAATAGGTGATGATGAGCGCTTTCTTCATTATTTAATTAGATTTTCGTACAAAGCTATTAATTTTTCCGAAGTTTTTTCCCAGCAAAATTCTTCTTCCACAAATTGTTTTCCTTTGCTTCCCAAACTATCTCTCAATGCTGGGTTAGTATATAATTGCAACACTTTGTCCGCAAAATCCTTTGCATCCTTTTCCAAATGTACCAAACCTGAGTTTGTTTTTTCAATTAAATTTTTCTGCGCGATGGCATCGCTCACCAAAACTGGTTTTCCAAAACTCATATATTGAAAAAGCTTGTTTGCGTAAGCCACATCATGCTGAATATTTCTGTGTAGCGGCGAAATGCATACCGCACTCGCCACAATATAAGACGGAAATAAACTTACATCCTGCCAGCCTTGAAAATCAACCTGCTTTTCAAGTTTTAAATCAATTACATGTTGCTTCAAAATAGGATCTGTAGCGCTAATCCCAACAATGACCAACTTTACATTTACAATTTTTTCCCTTAAAATTACCAATGATTCTATAGCTGTTTGCAATCCGCGGCGCAATCCCGTGTCGCCCAAATATAAAATCACAAAATAATTTTTGTAGGATTCAACAATCGAATGATCAGTGATGGCATCTTTATAAAATGACTGATGAACTGTGTTTGGCACCAACACAATTTTATTGCGGGCTATTTTTGTGCGTCCAATAACCTCTTCAATAAATTCCTGTGAAACCGTGATAATTTTAGTCGCTTTATTAATAAATTCTTCCTCTTTTTGCTTCCATTTTTTAGGAGAAATTAGCTGTTTTCCAGGAAATTTTTGAAGATGTGAATATAATTTCATAATTTCCGGCATATTGTCATGCAAGTCTAAAACTGTTGGTAATTTCAGCGATTTATTGGCTTTAAAAACAGCCTCGGCAATTCGCATATCGTGAATATGAATGGCTTCAATATGGTACTTTTTTAAAAAGCGGACAATTTTATTGGACATTATTACCGTATAAAAAGGAAACGTATAAGCTAGGGCAGATAATTTGTATTCCAATTTATTAGATTGATAACGCTTAACCTGAATGCCGTTGATTAAAATATCCCCCTCATTTTTATGGTATTTCAAACAAAATAAAAAAACTTCATGCCCTTTCTTAATTAGTGAAATTGCTTCGTTTTCTACCCTTGGATCGGGCGGAAACGTTTTGTCTAAAATCATTCCAATGCGCATAGCAACTATTTTTTAAACAAAAATTGAAAGTGGTTTAATTTAACTTTCCTTGCATCTAAAACTGCAAGTGTCTTTTGGGAATCACATTGTATTAATTTTGCTGGATTATAATAATTTTTAAACGATAAAGTATTGTGCATCAGATAAATAAATTAATGTTGAATTTCTTCACAAGGTATTAATTTAATTATAGATAATCAATAAAAATATTTTTTGGAAAATATGGCTTTTGCGCAATAAAAAAGGTGCTTTAGAAGCACCTTTTCCCTTTTCATAACTTGTTTTACCCTTTTCAAATAATTTTCCTTCAATTGAGTTGACTGATGCGAATATACATTGAATATATTTATAGCAAAACAACTCATTTGCAAGCGTTCATATTTTATACATGAGCGTGTTTTATAAATTTATAAGCGTTATATTTGGTGTTTAATCGTTAACTATAAATGCTTAAAATTACTCATATTTTTATTGTATTCTTCCTGTTTCTGACCACTTTACGTGCCCAAATTCCGGGATTAACAAAGTTTACAACAAATAATGGATTGCCGAGTAACACCATTTATGATATTGTTCAGGATGAAAATGGATTTATTTGGTTTGCAACAGACTATGGCATCAGTAAATTTGATGGACTTACTTTTACTAATTTTACTGTAAATGACGGACTTCCGGGAAATGAAATTTTATCCTTTTTCAAAGATTCTAAAAATAGAATTTGGATGATATCATATAATGGCAGCATCGGTTTTATACAAAATGGACAATTTTATAATAAAGACAATGTCGCTTTTTTAAATAAATTACAATTTCCGAAATTTATTGATGATATTTTTGAGGATTCAAAAGGGGAAATATGGTTTTGTCTGAATTCTAGCAGCATTAGGCTCCTTAATAAAGACCTAAGCATTGAAAATATTTCAATAAACAATAACCAAAAATTAACTTATACTTCATTTATCACTGAAGATATCCATCAAAAAGTACATTTATTGACCTATTTAAAAAAGGACAATAAGATTGATGTTATTACCAAATCAATTTCCGAAAAATCAAATTTATCAGCATGGAAAAAATTTAGTCCAAGCCAATTTTCCAATTCATCCATAGAGAAAATAAATAATAATTTAGGAGTACTCTTAAGAGATAAAGATAGTATTATAAAAAAAATATCCATCCATTTCATCAATGAAAAAAATAATTTTTTAGCCAGAACTTATAAAATTGAAAACGATTATTGGATCACAAATTTAGATGAAGGCGTTTGTGTTTTTAATGAGGCAGATAATTATAACATTCCTAAAACAATTTTAAAAAATATAAAATCAACAAGAGCTTTTATTGATTCCGAAAATAACATTTGGATTGGCAGTCAGTCAAACGGCATATTTTTATTTCCAAATCTCAAAGTTCAGGGGATCCAATTTGAGGATTCAAGGAAAAATGATTTACATTCAGTAACCTTATTTCAAAACAAATTGGTTTTAGGCAATGAACAAAGTGAAGTTATCATTTTGGACCAAGAAACTTTGCAAACAATTACCACCATAAAATTGGACGAAAATCCAAAAAGAATAAAACAATTAATATCTCATAATAACCTGCTTTTTATTTTGGGCAATAATAGTATTGATCAATTAAATTCTAATTTAAGAATTGAAGGCATTAAAAACATGTATGATGCTGATTTTTCAATGACTGACTTAAAAAACTTCAAAGCCATTTCAATTAAAGATGATGAAATTTACACCGCCAATTCAAATGGAGTGTCCAAAATAAATAGATTGTCTCACTTTACAGAAAAAATATGGAATAAGAGAAGCACTGCAATTTGTTATATGGGAACCGACAGTCTCTGGATTGGAACAACAAAAGGATTATACCTTCAAAGTGCCGGTAAAACCAAAAGATATGATCTTGGCACAAAATTTAATGAAAGTATTATTTATGCTTTGGAGAATAGCAAAAGAGGTTTGTTGATAGGTTCAAACACTTACGGTTTGGGAATATTGAAAAACGGAAAGTTTAAATCAATTTCTGCTTCAAACGGATTGGTGAGCAATTATGTTAAATCCGTTTTTGTGGATTCAAAAAATAATATTTGGCTTTCCACAAATTTGGGTTTAAACCAGCTTGGATTAGACGGTAACAATAATTTAGTAAATCTTAAAACTTACACCATTTCGGACGGATTGTACAGCAACGACATTAGAGCTTGCTATGTTCACGAAAACAAAGTGTATGTGGCAACTTCAGACGGATTGAATATTATTGACATTTCCAATGAAGAAAATTCAATTTTAGCCCCAAGAATCAATATTAACGATGTTTTTTTTAACAATAATATCATTGAAAAATCAGCTAACCAAATATTTAATTATCAATCAAATAATATTCAATTTAATTTCTCAGGAATTTCTTTTAAAAGTTTGGGAAACATTAAATTTAAATACCGTTTATTAGGGCTGGAGACTGATTGGATTGAAACCAAAAACAATACTGTTAGATATTCTTCATTGCTGCCAAACAACTACACTTTTGAGGTAAAAGCAATCTCAAAAAACAACTTGGAAAGTTGGGCCCCTGCCATATTTAAGTTTACCATAAAACCGCCCATCTACAAAACCTGGTGGTTTATAAGCATTGCGGCAGGAACCATAATATTGTTTGTCATTTATTTATTTTACAGAAGAAATCTGAAAATTAAGCAGAACGAAAAAATCAAAGAAAATATTTCAAATCTTAGATATAAAGCCTTAAATGCACAAATGAATCCGCACTTTATCAATAATTTATTGGTTAATATTGAAGATTTGGCCAATAAGGGAGAAATTGAAGATGTGAAAAATTGTTTGGGAAATTTTGGCGAATTGGTAAATTTAATCCTTCAATCCACAAAAGCAAATTTGATTAACTTAACCGATGAAATTGAAATGGTCAAATTGTATTTGGAACTTCAAATATTACGATTCCATAAAAATAGTTCCTACACCATTAATACTGAATCTATTCCGCAGGAAGAACTGGAAAATATATTAGTGCCGCCCATGATTATACAGCCAATTATAGAAAACGCATTTAA
>PHDR01000217.1 GCA_002841035.1 Bacteroidetes bacterium HGW-Bacteroidetes-12
ATTGGAGGGGTTAATGCAAACGTATTGCCTATACCTATGATGAATATTTTGAATGGAGGTTCCCATGCCGATAATAACATCGATTTTCAGGAATTTATGGTAATGCCCGTTGGTGCCAAATCATTTTCAGAAGGACTAAAAATGGGAATAGAAGTATTCCATCATTTAAAAGATGTGCTTAAAAAGAAAGGTTATTCAACCAATGTTGGTGATGAAGGTGGTTTTGCACCAAACTTAAAATCAAACGAAGAAGCAATTGAAACTGTACTTACCGCAATAGAAAAAGCAGGATATAAACCTGGTGAAGATATGTTTATTGCTTTAGATGCAGCTAGCTCTGAATATTATGACACCAAAGAAAAAGTGTATCACTTAAAAAAATCAACAGGTGATAAATTAACTTCTTCTCAAATGGTAAGCTATTGGAAGGACTGGACAAAAAAATACCCTATTTTGTCAATAGAAGATGGGTTAGATGAAGACGATTGGAAAGGATGGGCTGAACTAACAAAAACATTAGGAAGTAAAATTCAACTTGTTGGAGATGATTTGTTTGTTACCAACACCAAAAGATTAAGCAGAGGAATTATAGAAAAATCTGCCAATTCCATACTTATTAAAGTAAACCAAATAGGAACAATAACGGAAACAATAAACGCTGTGGATATGGCTAATAGAGCTTCATTTACCTCAGTAATGAGTCATCGTTCAGGGGAAACAGAAGATACAACCATTGCCGATTTAGCTGTAGCATTAAACACAGGACAAATTAAAACAGGCTCTGCATCTCGTTCCGATAGAATGGCAAAATATAATCAATTACTTCGTATTGAAGAAATGTTAGGTCATTCTGCTCAATACATAGGAAAAGATTTTAAATTTCTTCATTAACATCATAAAAAAATAGCAACTAGTTTATTAATTTAGCGACCATCATTAAAAATATAATAACATGTCAGAAATAGCAAAAATAGAATTAGACGGGAAAGTATATGAATTTCCTGTAATTCAAGGTACAGAAAATGAAAAAGCAATAGATATATCTTCTCTAAGAGCCTTAACAGGATATATAACATTAGATAGTGGATTTAAAAATACTGGCTCTACAAAAAGTGCCATTACATTTTTAGATGGTGAAGAAGGTATATTACGTTATAGAGGATATCCTATCGAACAATTAGCCGAAAAAGCTGAGTTTCTAGAGGTGGCTTACTTATTAATTTATGGTGAATTACCTTCCAAAGCTATTTATGAACAGTTTAAAGAAACCATTACCAAACATACGTTGATTCATGAAGATATGAAACATTTTTTTGATGCATATCCTCCAAAAGCTCATCCAATGGGAATTTTGGCAGCATCATTGTCTTCACTTTCAACATTCTATCCAGAGTCTTTAGACCCAAACAGAAACAGTGAAGCGATTAATTTAACCATATATAGATTAATTGCTAAAGTGCCAACATTAGCTGCTTGGGCATATAAAAATGCCATGCGTCACCCAGTTATTTATCCAAGTAACAAGTTAGATTATTGCGAAAACTTCTTAAACATGATGTTTGCAATGCCAACTGACGATTATAAAGTTGACCCAGTAGTTTCCAAAGCACTTAATAAATTACTTATTTTACATGCCGATCACGAACAAAATTGTTCAGCAGCAACGGTAAGAGTGGTAGGTTCATCTCAAGCAAATTTATATACTTCAATTTCTGCTGGAGTTTCAGCTCTTTGGGGACCACTACATGGTGGAGCAAACCAAGCAGTTATTGAAATGCTCGAAGCAATTAAAGCCGATGGAGGTGATACAGATAAATTTATTGCTAAAGCCAAAGATAAAGACGACCCTTTCCGTTTAATGGGCTTCGGACATAGAGTTTACAAAAACTTTGACCCAAGAGCAACCATTATTAAAAAAGCTGCCGATGATGTTTTAGCTGCTTTGGGTGTAAATGATCCTATTTTAGATATAGCTAAAAAATTAGAAAAAGTAGCGTTAGAAGATGAATATTTTAAATCAAGAGGCCTTTATCCTAATGTTGATTTTTACTCAGGAATTATCTATAGAGCGTTGGGAATACCTACAGAAATGTTTACCGTTATGTTTGCATTAGGTAGATTACCAGGTTGGATAGCTCAATGGAAAGAAATGATTGAGAACAAAGAACCAATTGGTCGTCCTCGTCAGGTTTATACAGGAGCTAATAAAAGAGATTACGTAGCTATTGAAAATAGATAATTTATAAATCAATAAAATAAAAAAGTCATCACGAACGTGATGACTTTTTTATTTACTCTAATTTTATTCAACTATATTTGCTCCATGGAAATTTTATATGTAAAAAGAGTTTATAAAACGTATGCAGAACACAAGGCGTTGCACAATGTTTCTATTCATATAGATAAGCAACGAATTTTTGGGTTATTAGGACCAAACGGTGCCGGAAAAACAACCTTAATTCGTATTATCAATCAAATTACAGGACCCGACCAAGGCGAAGTTTTTTTTGAAGGAGAAAAATTAGCCCCAAAACACATTTCTCAAATAGGATATTTGCCTGAAGAAAGAGGCTTGTACAAAAAAATGAAAGTGGGCGAACAAGCACTTTATTTAGCTCAACTCAAAGGAATGTCGAAAAATGAAGCCAAAACGAAGTTAAATCACTGGTTTGATAAATTTGAAATTACCAATTGGTGGGATAAAAAAGTGGAAGAACTATCAAAAGGAATGGCTCAAAAAGTACAATTTATTACAACCGTACTGCACGAACCCAAATTGCTGATTTTAGATGAACCTTTTAGTGGTTTCGATCCTATTAATACCAATCTAATTAAAAAAGAAATTTTAGAATTAAGAGATAAAGGTTCTACCATTATTTTTTCTACCCACAACATGGAGTCGGTAGAGGAAATTTGTGATGACATTGCACTCATCAATAAATCGAGAAAAATATTAGACGGAAAAGTAGCGGATATTAAAAATGAATATAAAACCAATATTTACGAAATAACATTTGAAGGGAATTTAATAGCGTTTACCAATGCACTTTGGACAGGTTTTGAATTGCTTTCAACAGAAAAGAAAGACAACAGAATTGTAGCAAAAGTGAAAGGAGTTCAGAAAGATACAAGTCTTAATAAATTACTGGCTACTGTGCTAAATGATATTAATATTATTGCGGTAAAAGAGCATATCCCAACAATGAACGAGATTTTTATTGAAAAAGTAAATGAAGTAATGCCCGATGATTTACCAGAGGAGGTTAATTAGAGATTAGAAGCAGGAAGATAGAAGATAGAAATTTACGAATAACAAAATACGAATAACAAAATACGAATAACAAAATACGAATAACAAAATACAAATAACAAATAACAATGGCTTTGTGTGATGGAAACGCCTCTCCGCCAGTTGGCGGAAGGTTGGGAGAGGCAAATAACAACTAACTAAATGAACAAAATAGCTTTAATAATACAACGCGAATACCTTACAAGAGTAAAGAAAACATCATTTATTTTAATGACCTTGTTTGGACCAATATTGATGGCTGGCTTAATGTTAATTCCTATTTGGCTAGGATTAAAAGACAAAGACATACAAATAATTGAAGTTATTGATGATACTCGCCAATTCATCAATCAATTTGAAGGTTCAAACACCATTCAGTTTTATTACGAATTCAAATCAATTGATGACGCAAAAAAAAGTTTTTATAAGGATAAATACACTTCTATCCTTCATATTTCAAATACAGATAAAAACACAACAGCTTATCTTTATTATAAAAAACAACCTGGATTATCAACCGTTTCTAAAATAGAATCAACCATAGAAAAAGGAATTAAAAATATTGAATTAGAAAAGCAATTCAACATAAGCAGAAAACAATTAGATGAAATTCAACCAAAAGTTACCGTAAAATCGGTTTCCATAGATGAGGCTGGGCTTGAAGAATCGAAAAATGTTGGTGTAAGCACATTTTTGGGTTTTGGAGGAGCTATTTTAATTTACACATTTATTTTTATGTATGGCATTCAAATTATGCGAGGCGTAATTGAAGAAAAAACGAGTAGAATTGTTGAAATTATTATTTCTTCTGTAAAACCTTTTCAGTTGATGATGGGAAAAATTGTTGGAATTGCGTTGGTAGGATTAACACAATTTTCGTTGTGGATAATTCTTTCAATGGGTATTTATTCTGTTGGAATGGGAGTATTAGCTTCATCAAATATGAATCAACTCAATTTTTCAAAAGAAGCCATTACGAATGGAATGAGTTCTGAAAGTGAAAATGAAATTTCAGAGCATAAGATTGAGCAACAAATCAATGAAATGTTCAGTCAAATTCCTATCACCAAAATTGTAATTGCTTTTTTATTTTACTTTTTGGGAGGTTATTTACTTTATGGAGCATTTTTAGCAGCAATAGGCTCTGCAGTTGATAGCGAAGCAGATACGCAGCAATTTATGATGCCCATTACTATTCCACTGATTTTTTCTTTTATTATGGCAAGCTCTGTAATGGAAAACCCTGATGGACCATTAGCGTTTTGGTTGTCTATTATTCCGCTAACTTCGCCAATAATTATGATGGTGCGCATCCCTTTCGGAGTGGCAACATGGGAATTGTTACTCTCTATGGCTCTATTAGTGTTGGGGTTTTTAGGAGCTACTTGGATGGCTGCAAAAATTTATCGCACAGGAATTTTAATGTATGGTAAGAAAATTACTTACAAAGAGCTTTTAAAATGGCTTTTCTATAAAGAGTAACTTTTAATGGAGAATTATACCGTAAAAATATTAGTTGTAAGATACAGTTCCATTGGCGATATTGTGCTTACAACTCCTATAGTAAGGTGCTTAAAACAACAGTTGGATGGCAATGTGGAAATCCACTATTTAACTAAAAAAAGCTACAGTTCTTTATTAGAAAACAACCCTTACATTACTAAAGTTCATACCATTGAAACAAACAATAATGAAGTTGCCAAACAGCTAAAAAATGAGCATTTTCATTATATAATAGATTTACACAAAAACCTCCGTTCTAAAGGTATTTCCAGAAAATTGGGTGTGTTGCGTTTTACTTTCGATAAGTTGAACATAAAAAAATGGTTGCTCACCAATTTAAAAATAAACACCTTACCCGACATCCATATAGTTGACAGGTATTTTGAAGCAGTAAAATCTTTAGGAGTTGAGAATGATGAAAAAGGCTTAGATTTTTTTCTTACAGATAATGATAAAGTAAGTAATCTTCCGGAAACACATAGTAATGGATATGTTACCATAGCTAT
>PHDR01000218.1 GCA_002841035.1 Bacteroidetes bacterium HGW-Bacteroidetes-12
ATTGTTTTATAAGTCATTGTAAATCATTAAGTTTAATAGCAAATTTTAAACGGGCGCAAATTAGGAATTTATAATTGCTCTGCCAATTTATATCAAAATTTTTATAAAAGTTTAACATTTTGTGTTAATGTGTGGGTAAAAAAACAAAGAGACAAATTCTTGAAATTTAAAAACTGCAATAAAGGCATTTTATTGTATCAAGTTACAGCTATTTTTAGTTTGTAATTTGCATGATACATTTTTACCACACTTAAAATATTTTCATTAATTCTAATTTTTTATTCAAAATTAGATTTTTTTCATTTGTTTAAAAATTTTTGAACTCCAAGCATAGTATATTAAGAACAATTATACAGTGATCCAATAAGCCCCTATTTTATTGCTAAATTTTCGAATCATTTGTTAAGCTTTCAAAATAGACCCAAAATCCCGTTAAAAAGCTCTAAAACGAAGAATTTTAACAAGGTCTTAAAATTTAATTAGCCGAAATTAAAATGAATTCAATTTTATTGTAATTTAGTCCAAATAAAATTTACTACTATGAATGCACTAAGAATTAAACAGTTACTAACTGTTTGGTTTGTATTAAGTTTGATGCAAACCCAGGCTCAGATTAATAAATCAAAAGACCAAAGCACAACAATTACTGAAAAAGTAAATAGCATTAATGGCGGTATGCCAAACCGGATTTCTATGAATGTTACCGTACCCAAACAAACGCAGGGCGCAACATTTGGCGAAAAAGTGAATGCGGGATTGGCAACAGCTAAAAAGACCCCTGAGCAAGAAGCGTCACTAAAAGGTATTATTACCGGAAGTATTACCTGGGATTTAGCAACTGCCAAAAGTACAATAAAAGCGAGTTCAGTCGGCAATCTTGCCGGTGGTACTGGTGGCGGTGCTGCAGCAGCTTCTTATGCTGCCACAGGTATGGTGATAAACCCCAATACTCAAGGTGTCGTTTCAACAATTTTCGTCAGAGAAGCCGGAAGCGGAATGGCTACCGGAAGACGACAATATCAACCTGTTTTTTTTGAAGGACAGGAAAATGTATGCACAGATTGCATTGCAAAAGTTAATCAAAATCCATATTTTCAGGATAATGGAATGGCTGGTGAAATGACATCGCTTGAAAAAAATAAATTAGCAAAAGGCGTTGATGAAGATTGTGATGGTGTTTCTGACTTAATGGTTTCTTTGGTCAATGAGCAAACCGGCGCTGTGATGGCCAGCGTAAAAACCGAACGCTGCGGTGATTTCTTTTTTGAAAATCTGCCGGAAGCTTCTTATGTTGTTAAAATAGGCGGGGAATTTATATCAAATAAATCTTACGATATTGTCTTTGATAAAAAAGGAACCTATGATGTTGCAGGTGAATTGCTTAGCGCAAATAATCAGTGGATCATTGAAATTAATTCAGGCCTTGCAGAAAACCCAAATGGCGGTGATAAGGTGAACGCCGGATTGCATGCTGCAGGCGGTGCAATTAGTCAAGGCGCCTCCCTTTTAGGCGGAGCGCTTCCTGGCGGTGCTGTTATCTCTGCAGCAGTCTCCAATTATTCACCCGGTGATCCAATTCCGGGGCTTGACGTGAAGCTTGGGAAAGCATCAAACGAACTGGATATCACTTCAAAAACAAATGAAAAAGGCCAATATGAATTTACTGGGTTAAGTGATGGAAACTACATGTTGTCATCAACCCTACATTTTTTTATTGATGGCAGTATTCCGGTAAGTTTATGGTTTTCTAAAAAAGGTTATGATTATTATAAAGCACAATCTGACCAAAACAAAATTTCAAATGAATTACCAATTAAAGAAACCGCTGAAAATGAGATAAAAAATATAGAAAATGCAAAGGGTAAAAAAGGATTGAATGCCGTTAACGCTAAAACAAGCAAAACCAAATCCGAAAAAATAAATCCCGTTGCAATCACCACAGCGAAAGCCAGTTTGGAAGATTTCAAAAAATCATTAGCCGATTTAGAAAAATTAGTGAATAAAGATAAACGTCAGTATTCTATTATGACACCTCAAATTAATAACGTTCGTAACCGAATCGATGAATTGGAAAGCAGGTTAAAAAATTTGGGATTCTTGGGAAGAACGGCCGCCACAATATCAGATTTGGATGCCAAATTGAATTTAATGAACACCGATGTTTCCGTGTTATTGGAAAATTTGGACCAACTGGGAAATGATTATTCTTCTATTTCAAATGTGCTTAAAACCAAACATGATACCGCAAAAAATTCAGTGGGAAATATTCGTTAAAAAGTCAAACTTATAAATTAATACAAACCAAAACTGCCGAATAATATTCAAAATAAAAAGGAGCATTAATTTTAAAATTAAATCTCCTTTTTTGTCGGCCCCGTGGGTTTCGAACCCACGACCTACTGATTAAGAGTCAGTTGCTCTACCAACTGAGCTAGAGGCCGAATTGCACTAACAAAATTAATGATAAAATTTAAATTAATCTTGATATTCCCAGGAAATAGACATTAACCCGTCTGTTCCCTAATTTTAATCAGAAATCGATAATAAATTGGTCAAGTAGCGAATTTATGGGTAATGCCAGCTTGTTTCAATTATTTATATTTTTTTTTTTAAAATTTAGTAGCCGAAATTTTGTTTAAGCGCACTATTTAATCTCAATTGATTTTTGGGAATCGGCAAAAGGTCATGTCCACTAGGAATTGTGATGTTAAAATGGTTTTTTAGATAAGCATCGTGTGCTCTTGAACGCCTTAATACATACCAAAGAGAGAATTCTCCGGCAAGTTCATGGCGGTATTCGTTTAACAGAACAGGCATAATATCATTGTTGGA
The DNA here is from genome assembly GCA_002841035.1 of Bacteroidetes bacterium HGW-Bacteroidetes-12. Classification (GTDB taxonomy): domain Bacteria; phylum Bacteroidota; class Bacteroidia; order Flavobacteriales_E; family Vicingaceae; genus BRH-c54. The sequence continues at coordinate 2,833 of PHDR01000218.1, forward strand.
AACTTGCTTAAGTTGCGCTCTCTTCCGGATTTTATTAATCAATGCAAGTGCACCCTTTGTGTCTCCAACTTTAAGTTTTGCTTCCGCCAAATCCAGCAAAACTTGGCCATAGCGCATCAATATTACATTGGCCTTGCTAAAAACGGCGGATGCTGTTGTACTTGGATCTGGTGCTCGCCAATTTTTTACCGTATAATAGCCCGACCGCTCTTTGTCATTGCCAAGCCACGGGTTGCTTTTGGTTCCTAAAGTATTAATTCCCTGAAATTGTTCCTGAACATTGTTATAACTTGAAATGTTAATGCTTGAATCTGGATGTGTTTGGCCAGGCTCAATCACTGTGGCTCTCCTTCTCTTGTCATTTTGTTCAAACGAATTCACCAAAATGGGGTTTACAAAAGCCAAAGCTGCACCGCCCACTTCTTTTGGAAGCGCAAAAGATTGAATGAACGTTGAATAATTATCGCGGCCCCATCCCAAATTTTCATTGCCATTAAACTGAATTTCAAAAATGGATTCCTTATTGTTTTGATGTTTAAAAGCATGGATATCCAAAAAATTTGGCATTAATTCATAATGGCCCTCTAATTTATTAAAGGCTTCAACAGCATTTTTGTAATCTCCAAGCCACATATAAGATTCTCCTATGTAAGCCAGAGCAGCACCTTTTGTTGCCCTGCCTAAATCAGATTTTGATTCATAAGCATGAGGTAAGTAGGCAATAGCTTTTGTTAAATCTTGAATGACCCAATTAAACACCTCATTTTGGTCAGCATTACTTGATTTTATGGATTCTGTCTCCCAAATTTCATTTGCATAAGGCACGTTGCCAAAATTTGAAGCCAAATAAAAATAAAATAAACCCCTGTTAAAATAACATTCGGCTTTTAATTGCTTAGCCTGTTCCAAAGAAATTATTTTTTTAACCAAAATTTCATCCACAGTTTTAATGGCAATATTGGCTTTTACAATTCCTTCGTAAGATTGTGACCAAAAATTATTTAAAGCCACCTCATCCGGCGAAACATTAAAAGAAGAAAATGACCGTCCGGCCTCACCCCATAATTTTAAGTCCTGGCTTAAAAAATTAGCGGGATAAAAGATACCCTTTATCAAATAATCTTCTGAATTTTGGTAGGTCTCATATATTTCAGAAACCATGGCTAAGACATCCACCTCCGTAAGTATTTCAGGTTTTGCTGAATTTTGAGGTACTTTATTTTTGGTCTCTAATTTACAGCCAACAAGTATGCTAAAAGAAAGAATAAAAACGATTGCAATATATTTCATTTGTTGTAAATTAAATGGCCAATGCCAATGTGACAAATATTGGTTTAACTCTAATAAGTGCCGCAATTTTTAGCTAAATATCTTGGGCGTTCCCACAAGGGTCGGGCTTTTCGTTACAATCTTTTTTGAAGCTAAAAAAGCTTCAAAAAAGGATTTTCACTTCAATCCCTAACGCAAATGCTGTTTTAATTAGAACTTAGCCCAAATATTTAACTTAGTATGACTAAACCGGTATTAAGCCATTATATTTGTAAATTCGGTATTGTTTGCGTGTTTGGCAAATGTATTAAAATTCCTTTTTTAAAATTGGGCTAAACTCAAAATATTTAACGGAAGCTCATAATAACACCCTGATTATTGAGCACACTACCGAAAGAGCCAAATTCAAAAAATCAGTTTTTCCAAACGCTAAAGAGTGGCTGATTTTCAATAACTTATCCCTTTAGGGCAATGTTATTAATTTAAGACTTTGACGCTCTTTTTTTGTCCTGCCGAGGTACGTGGAATCTCATAATGGTTAGCTAATTTGATGTGATTCCTCCTTTGTCGGAATGACAAATATCCTTAACTTAATGACATTGCCCTTTATGGTATGAGTAAAAAATTGCTGAAAATGGAATATTGAACTTGTCAGACAAGTCTCATTATTATAGCTTTTAAAAATGATAAGCTGAAAATATTTCAAGGAGGATTCTTCAGAAAAAATCTTTGAAGGTTAATGAAAGATTAATGAGTTGTTAACGAAAAGTCAACGTTGAAAAAAAAGATAAAATAGCTAACTTCAATTGATATATTTGAACTTTAAGAACCTAACATCACCAAAAACCTAACAAGCCATTTTTGTTAAACAAGCTCAAAAAAAGATGACTCGCAACACTTATATACATAAAAAAATCATCAGCAATTCAAACATTTACAAGTATTTTATTTCTCTTTTTGTTTTGTCTCTGCTCCTTCATGGTTGTAATTTGAACGATAAATCTTCCTCTAAACCAAAAAATCAATCGGTTAATGCACCTCCTGCAGCGAATAATGATTTCTTTCAGGAAGTTGGACAGCAAATAGGATTGGATTTTACCCATTCCATTGGTACTGACGATATGACAAATATTGTGGAATCAGTTGGCGGAGGCGCTGCTTTCTTTGATTACGACCAAGATGGCTATAT
>PHDR01000219.1 GCA_002841035.1 Bacteroidetes bacterium HGW-Bacteroidetes-12
TACTTTTTGTACTTTAGCACTGATTTAGAAAAATTAGTTGAAGGGTTCTGCTCTTTTTTCTAAATTAAAAATTAAAAAATCAATTTTTAGAACCCACCTTAATTATATAACATTTTGAAGTAATTATGTAACATTTTTCAACTTTAACTACCAATCTTTGCTGAATGAAAAATTAGTTCATAACTAAAAGATAACAAAAGTCATGTTTCATTAAGTCTTTGAGATAAAAAAATGATGATTCTGATTATTAATTAACTATGTTTTTTGAAAATAGGCTGCCCTGAATAATTACAAAATTTTTAAATTGAAGTTGTTTAAAGTTCAAATATAAGAATGAAAAAAGAAACATTTTTTAATTTATAGATGGGGCTTTAAACAACTTCATTATAATCTTCTTAACCAATTCATGATAAAAGTCATCTTTAAAAATACCAAAAAACATCTTTACATCTAATAATAATCATTAATATACCTACTAATAACATGGATATTTGCTACGTAAAAAGAAAATATATAAGCTTTACAAAACACTAATAAATAAATCAATAAAATAATTATAAACCTCTAAAAATTATCAATCATGAAAACAAAAAGAAATCTTACCCTATTCGGATTAGGGATTTTATTAATAGGAATGCAAGCGTGTACACATGCCGATGAAAAATTACCAGAACCAACACCTCCACCTGTTGATAACACAGACTATGATTTGTTAGCCTATAATTCAGCTAGTGCAGTAAATGGCAGTAAATTATACAATGATTTCACAAAAGCAGAAACAGGATTTACAACTCCCAAAGACCCAAATGTTGTTCTTGCTAACATTACTGGATTCAAAGATTTTTACAGATGTAAACAATGTCATGCGTGGGATCAAAAAGCAAAATTTGGTTCTTACATTAATAGGGCTCCAACTACCACAAGACCAGATGTTTCTGCAACACAACTTACCAACCTGAAATATGCTGACATCAAGATTTTATTTAATAAAATCAAAAACACAGGTGGTGCATTGGTTGACCCAGCAAGAACTGCAGATGGAACCAACCCATCATTAGGAGGAAACAATCATCCTGATTATGGTAAAATTCTAAGTGATGGTATGATTTGGGACTTAGTAAAATTCTTGAAAGAAGGAGCTTTTAATACCGATGAATTATATACTATTAGCACCACAGGAGCTTACCCTACAGGAAGTAGAAGCTTTTCTGACATAGGAAAAAATGGAAATGCAGTTGCTGGAGATGCTTTTTATGCAAGTAAATGTGCTGGCTGTCACGGTTCAACAGGAACAACTATTTTATTAGGAGGTAAAACACTAGGTGATTTCACAAGATCAAATCCACATGAAGTACAACACAAAATTGTTTCTGGTCAATTAGGTTCTTCTATGGGACCAACTGCAATTACACTTAGTGAAATGAAAGACTTATATAAAGCACTTGATAACAGTACAAATTATCCAAACTAAATCTAAAAATAACCCAATCGAGGTAGCTGAAAAAACACCTCGATTGGGTTTTTAATCAAACTAATTAAAAGAACTAAAAATGAATAATATGAAAAACATAGTTCAATTACTTGTTGTTGCAATCATTGGCTTAACAACATATTCATGCTACCATGATAAATTACCAGAACCAATTCTTGAAGAAGAAATTATCGTTGACAATGTGTCGTTTAAAGATGATATTCAGCCTATTTTCACTCAAAATTGCATAAACTGTCATAACGGCACATTGCCTCCTGATTTAAGAGTAGGAAATTCTTATTCAGCGTTAACTAATGGCAATTTTATTTCTCCTTCCAACAAAGCTGCAAGTATTTTATATAAATCACTTACAGGAAATGGAGCAAGCCAAATGCCACCAAGTTTACCTTTAGAGCAAGCTAAAATAAATTTAGTTGGTCAATGGATAGATCAAGGAGCACTTAATAATTAATTTCTAAAATTATAACACTATGAAACGATATAAAATATTAGCTATAGCAGTAATAATTCCTCTTTTTTCTTTTGGACAGGAAAATGAAGAAACATCTACTCAAGATGTAAAAAAGTTTGAACGAGCTGCTTTTGAAGGCACCTCTTTAATAGAAAGTCAAACTACTGTTGCTCACGATAAAAAAACATTAGAAATGGTAATGAATCACCGTTTTGGTTTGGTTGATGCTGGTCCAAAATCTAATGATTTAATTGGTATATGGGGTCCTGCCAACATCAGAATAGCATTTAGTTATGCTATTCATGATCGATTAACATTAGGATACGGAACAACTAAAGATAACCGTTTGCAAGATTTTAATTGGAAAGCAACCTTGCTTAGGCAAACAAAGGGAAAAGGAATGCCTGTAAATGTTAGTTATTATGGAAACTTTACTAACGATGCTAGACGTAAAGAGAATTTTACGCACACAGAAGATAGATATTCTTTCTTTAATCAATTATTAATTTCAAGAAGAATTAACAGATTAATCTCATTGCAAGTTGCACCAAGTGTTTCTCATTACAATTTAGTTGAATCTCACATGGAAAACGATGTGTTCGCTCTTAGTGCAGGTGGAAGGGTAAAAGTAAGTCCACAAGCATCTATCCTACTTGAATACACACAAATGCTTCATTCTTACAAACATAGCACTCCTAAACCAGGGGTTAGTGTGGGGGTTGAATTTGCAACTGGGTCACATTCATTTCAAATCTTTATAACCAATTATAAAGGAATAGTGGCTCAAAAAAATATCATGTACAATCAAAATGATTTCTTTGAAGCTGATTTTATGATTGGATTCAATATAATAAGATTATGGCACCTATAAAAAAAATGATATGGAAGAATTAGAAAAAAATAAAAAATACAACGTCAACAGAAGAAGTTTCTTTCCAATGCTTGGTGCTGGATTAATTCTTCCGCTCTTTGGTTTTGGGAAACCATCACCAGAAGCACTGGAAGAAAGTGACGAATACCAAACATTACTTAAACCTGATGGAACAGCTGTTAGAGTAAAAAAAAGTGTGTTGGCTGAATCTAAAGTTATAGAAAAAAATATTTCCAACAAATCACTTTTAAATTGGTTAAATAAAGACAAATAAAAATCATGGAAAAAGATAATAAAAAATCTAGACGAAAGTTTTTAAAACTCGGGGTTAAATTAGGTGCAATAGCATCTATAGGAACAGTTGCTGTTGCTAAAGCCATCGACAATGAAAACAAAGAAGAAATGGTTGAATTAATGTCAACAGATGGAAATATTATTCAAGTTCCTGCGTCCGAAGTTCAAGAGGTTGCTACAAAACCTGAAAACTATAATTCTAGAGAAGGTTTTCCAAATAAAAAATTTGTAATGGTTGTGGACTTGGCAAAGTGTAAAAATGCACTAAAATGCCAACAAGCATGTAACAAAGGGCACTATATTACAGGAGAAAATGCTTGGTTAAAAGTTTATAAAATGCAGGAGTCTGAAAAAACTGCTCCTTATTTCCAACCAACTCAATGTCAGCACTGCGACAAACCACCTTGTGTTAAAGTTTGCCCTGTTGATGCCACATTTAAACGAAAAGATGGAATAGTTTTAATTGATAACGAGCGTTGTATTGGCTGTCGTTTTTGTATGGCTGCTTGTCCCTATTCCATTCGAGTTTTTAATTGGAATGAACCTAATCAACCAGAAATTGTTCACGAAGAAGAATACACACCCGATTATTGTGGTAAACCAAGTGTGAAAGGTACTGTTGATAAGTGTGATTTTTGCCCTCACGAAACCATAAAAGGCGAACTCCCCTTTTGTGTTAAAGCTTGTCCTAATGATGTTTTTGCCTTTGGTGATGCTTATGAAGATGCTGTTACCAATGGAAGTGGTCAAACATTTAAGTTAAGTGCTCTTTTAAAAGAAAAAGCTGGATACAGACTAATGGAAAGTTTAGGTACTGAACCAAGTGTTTTTTACTTACCTCCTACTGATAGATTAGTTGATTTTGAAAAAGGAATGGAAAACTTCAATGAATTTAAATCTGTAGATAAAATTGATTAACTATGAAAGATTATGATAAATTAATACAAGACTTAGCTCCAAGAAAATTTGGAAAACTAGGTCAAATTTGGGTTGCTTTTTTGTGTTTAATTATTCTATTAGCAATGTATGCCTATTATCAACAAATAGATAAAGGTTTAATCATTACTGGTATGCGTGATTATGCATTATGGGGAATTTACATATCAAACTTCGTGTTTTTTGTGGCTATAAGTTTGGTTGGATCATTAGTAACAGCTATTTTAAGATTATCTGGAACTCATTGGAGTACACCACTTACAAGAATATCAGAGGTTATTGCCGTTGCAGCCATCATGATGGCAGGACTTACCATTATACTTGACATGGGGCGTCCAGAAAGGATATATAATATCTTCTTACATGGCAGACTTCAATCTCCTATTATATGGGATGTTTTGGTTATTACAACCTACCTTGTAATAAGTTTGTTATTATTGTACTATCCGCTATTACCTGATTTTGCTATCCTTAAAAAACATTTTAAAGAAAAACCATTTCTGAGTAAAATATACGATAAGCTGTCTTTAAACTGGAAAGGAAGTGAAGCTCAAGTAAAAATTTATAACAATGCCATTCGTACATTATCAGTTATGATAATTCCAATTGCATTTACCATTCACACAGTTACAGCATGGTTATTTGCTACTACCTACCGACCCGGTTGGGACAGTTCAAATTTTGGACCTTATTTTATTGCTGGAGCATTTGTTGCTGGGGCTGGGGCTGTTGTTGTGCTTATGTATGTATTAAGAAAAGCGTATCATTTAGAAGAATATATAACAGACTTTCATTTTGATAAGATGGGTAAATTACTGGTTTTACTTTGTTTAGTTTACCTATATTTTAATGTGAACGAATACTTGGTTCCTGCTTATAAAACTACGGTTGAAGAAGCAGCCCACCTAGAAGGTATGTTTACAGGTAGTTTTGCACCACTATTTTGGAGTGTAATTATATTTGGTTTAATTCTTCCTGTTATTGTTCTGATATTCCCAAAAGGAAGAAAGCCTCTACCTCTTTTTATTATTGGATTAATAGTGGTTGTAGGTGCTTGGTGGAAAAGATACCTTATTGTTTCACCAACACTTCTACATCCTTTTTTACCAGTTCAAGGAGTTCCTGAAGAATGGCATTTTTATCATCCTACTCTATTAGAATGGATGATAACATTTGGAACATTAGCTGCCGCATTATTAATAATGACTATCTTATTTCGTTATTT
>PHDR01000220.1 GCA_002841035.1 Bacteroidetes bacterium HGW-Bacteroidetes-12
AGGTCTAACAGTTGCTACCCATAATTCAGGTGCTCCCTTACCCTTCCCCATCCTTACCTCTGCTGGCTTTTTAGTTACTGGTTTATCTGGAAATACACGTATCCAAATTTGACCTTCTCTTTTCATATATCTAGTAACGGCAATCCTTGCTGCTTCTATCTGACGTGCTGTCATCCAACACTCTTCTAACGATTTTATAGCAAATGATCCAAACGCAATCTGAGAACCTCTTTGAGAGTTTCCTTTCATGTGTCCTTTTTGCATTTTTCTATACTTCGTCTTTTTTGGTTGTAACATGGTATATTTATTTAATCTTCTTAAATTAACTTCGTTGAGCTCGCAAGCTCGATTCTATTTTTATTTTCTTTTATTATCGTTGCCGCCTCTTGCTCTTTTTGGTCTATCTGCTCCACCTGATTTTTTTTGTTGTTTTCCTTTATCTAAACCAATATTAGGCGATAAATCTCTTTTACCATAAACTTCTCCTTTACAAATCCAAACTTTAACACCCAATCTTCCATAAGTTGTATGTGCTTCAGTTAAAGCATAATCAATATCAGCTCTAAAGGTATGTAATGGTGTTCTTCCTTCTTTATAACCTTCGGAACGAGCCATCTCAGCACCTCCTAAACGACCTGAAACCAACACTTTTATTCCTTCAGCACCCATTCTCATTGTTGAAGCTATTGACATTTTTACTGCTCGTCTAAAAGAAACTCTACCTTCAATTTGTCTTGCTATATTATCAGCTACTAATTTTGCGTCTAACTCAGGTCTTTTTATTTCAAATATATTTATTTGAATATCTTTGTTTGTTATCTTTTTTAACTCTTCTCTAAGTTTGTCAACTTCTTGACCACCTTTACCGATAATAATTCCTGGTCTAGATGTGTTAATAGTTACCGTTACAAGTTTTAGTGTTCGTTCAATGATAATTTTTGATATACTTGCCTTTTGCAAACGAGCCATCAAATACTCTCTAATTTTAAAATCTTCAACTATTTTATCGGCATAATTTCTTCCGCCATACCAATTAGAATCCCATCCTTTAATGATTCCTAATCTGTTTGAAATTGGATTTACTTTTTGTCCCATTTATATTATTTTAAACTATCAACTATTAGTGTAACATGATTTGATCTTTTTCTAACTCTGTGAGCTCTACCTTGTGGTGCTGGCTGAATACGTTTTAACATTCGAGCACTATCAACTTGAATTTCTTTAACAATCAAATTGCTTTCTTCAGGTCTAGAACCTTCATTTTTAGCTTCCCAATTAGCTATTGCAGATTTCAATAATTTTTCTACACGCTTTGCAGCATCTTGAGGACTAAATTGTAAAATCCCTAAAGCTTTAAAAACATCCTGACCTTTTATCAAATCAGTAACTTTTCTCATCTTACGAGGAGATGTAGGGCAATTATTTAATTTAGCAAAACTTATTGTTTTTTTTGCTTCTTTATTTTGCTCTGACCTATTTTTTTTTCTTACACCCATGGCTTTGTAATTTTATCTTTTTCCTTTGTCTTTTTTGTTACCAGCATGTCCTCTAAAATTTCTAGTTGGAGAAAACTCACCTAATTTATGTCCTACCATATTTTCTGTTACATATACTGGAATAAATTTATTTCCATTATGCACAGCTATGGTTAATCCAACAAAATCAGGAGTTATCATTGATGCTCTAGACCAAGTTTTTATTACTATTTTCTTTCCTGATTGTTGAGATAAGTCAACTCTTTGTTGTAACTTATAATGAACAAACGGAGGTTTTTTTAATGAACGACTCATATTTTATCTATTATTTCTTTCTACCTTCTATGATATATTGACTTGATTGATTTTTTGGTGCTCTTGTTTTATATCCTTTAGCTGGAATTCCATTTCTTGATCTTGGATGACCTCCAGAATTTTTTCCTTCACCACCGCCCATTGGGTGATCTACTGGATTCATAACAACACCTCTAACTCTAGGTCTTCTTCCTAACCATCTGCTTTTTCCAGCTTTTCCAGAACGCTCTAGCATATGTTCAGAATTTGATACAGTTCCTATAGTAGCTTTACAAGTTGCCAGAATTAATCTAGTTTCTCCTGATGGCAATTTAACAACTACAAACTTACCGTCCTTTGCTGTTAATTGAGCATAAGAACCTGCACTACGAGCTAATTTTGCCCCTTGATTTGGTCTTAATTCAATGTTATGGATTACTGTTCCTAATGGAATGTCGGATAAAAATAAAGCATTACCAACTTCTGGAGCAGCTTTTTTACCAGATTCTATTTCTTGTCCAACTTGAATTCCATTTGGAGCTATAATATAACGTTTTTCTCCGTCTTTATAGTAAACCAATGCAATTCTTGCTGTTCTTGTTGGATCGTATTCTATTGATTTAACAACACCTGGTATGCCATCTTTTTCTCTTCTAAAATCGATATCTCTTAACTTCTGTTTGTGACCACCACCAATATAACGCATGGTCATCTTACCTGTGTTATTTCTACCACCTGATTTTGATTTACCAGAAATTAATGACTTTTCAGGAGTACTAGTTGTAATCTCAGAAAAAGTATTTGCAATTTTATGTCTTTGCCCTGGTGAAGTGGGCTTTAATTTTCTTAATGCCATTTTTGTTTATCTCTTTAGAGGGTTATGTTCCCCCATATAATTAATACTATATTTATATATAAAAATTAAATGTTACTATAGAAGTCAATTGTTTCTCCTTCTGATAATGTAACTATTGCTTTTTTATATCTATTCGTTTTTCCTGATATCAAGCCAGCTTTTGTGAACTTCGACTTTGATTTTCCTGCATAATTCATTGTATTTACATTATCTACTATAACATTATACATATCCTTTACTGCATTTTTAATCTGAATCTTATTTGCTCTTTGATCAACTACAAAAGCATAACGATTAAACTTCTCACCTTGAGCAGTCATTTTTTCAGTTACAACTGGTTTTATTATAATTTCCATCATCTTAATTTCTTAATATTCCTTCAATTTTACTTATTGAACCCTCTGAAATAATAACACTTTTTGCATTCATTAAATCATAAGTATTTATTTCAGAAGCAATTACAACTTTCACTCCTTGCAAATTACGGGATGACAAATATACATTTTTATTTGACTCTGGTATAATTAACAAAGATTTTTTATTCAAACTATCAAAATTTGTAAGAAAATCAGTGTACTGCTTAGTTTTAGGAGCATCAAAAGTAAAATCTTCAACTATTGAAACAACACCTTCTTTAATTTTATAACTAAGGGCTGATTTTCTAGCTAATCTTTTTTGTTTAATATTTAATTTGAATTCATAATCTCTAGGTCTAGGTCCAAATACTCTTCCTCCTCCTTTAAATAATGGATTTCTGATATTTCCTGCACGAGCAGTTCCCGTTCCTTTTTGTTTTTTTATTTTACGGGTACTTCCCTTAACCTCTCCTCTTTCTTTGGATTTGTGAGTACCTTGTCTTTTATTGGCCAAATGTTGTTTAACATCTAAATAAATAGCATGATCATTTGGCTCTATAGCGAAAACAGTTTCATCTAATGAAGCTTTTTTCTTTGTATCTTTTCCAGATATGTTTTTAATTACTAGTTCCATGTTGGTCTCCTATTTATTTTTCAATTAATACAAATGAACCTTTAGCACCAGGTATAGAACCTTTTACTACTATTAAATTCTTTTCGTTATATACTTTAACAACTTGAAGATTGGTTTGTTTAACTCTTTCTCCACCCATTCTTCCAGCCATTCGCATTCCTTTAACAACCTTTGAAGGTGTAGAACCTGCTCCAATTGAACCTGGTGCTCTTAATCTGTTGTGTTGACCATGCGTAGATTGACCAACGCCTGCAAAACCATGTCTCTTTACAACCCCTTGAAATCCTTTTCCTTTTGAGGTTCCTACAACATCAACCCATTCTCCATCTTCAAATATATCTACAGAGATTTCATCTCCTAATTTAGCATTTTCAAAACCGTCAAATTCAACGAGTTTTCTTTTTGGTGTAGTGTTAGATTTCTTAAAGTGTCCTTGCATTGCTTTTGGAGTATTTTTTTCTTTACGTTCTCCATAAGCTAATTGAACAGCTTCATAGCCATCGGTATCTACCTTTTTGACTTGTGTAACTACACAAGGACCAGCTTCAATAATTGTGCATGGAATATTTTTTCCCTCGGCACTGTAAACGCTAGTCATACCTATTTTTTTCCCTATCAATCCTGGCATTTTGTTTATTTTTATATTATTAATTTATTTTCTAAATTTCAAAAAGTACTTATACTTTAATCTCAACATCAACTCCACTAGGTAATTCTAATTTCATTAAAGAATCAACAGTTTTTGAAGAAGAACTATAAATATCAATTAGTCTTTTATAAGAACATAATTGAAATTGTTCTCTTGCTTTTTTGTTAACGTGAGGTGATTTTAATACTGTAAAAATTCTTTTGTGTGTTGGTAATGGTATCGGGCCACTAACAATTGCTCCTGTTGATTTTACAGTTTTTACGATTTTTTCAGCAGATCTATCTACTAAATTAAAATCGTAAGATTTAAGTTTTATTCTAATTTTTTGGCTCATTCTGTTGTATATAAAAAAATTATTATGCTTCTACTTTTCCTTTTGCTTTTGCAATAACATCGTCAGCTATGTTTTTAGGACAAGGTTCAAAATGTGAAAATTTTTACACAACAAAGGAGGCGCTGGATATCTGCTCAATTCCACTACTTTGGCAAGCATTTTATCCCAGCTACCAAAGCCCTTATTCGGGAAGGAAACGGAGAATATTTTAATAAAGCTTTTCAATATCTGCAGTTACCAAGGATTCTTTTGCTTGGTTCTTTGTTCGTTTTAACTTTAACTTCTTTTTTATTTGGCATTCCCACACATCCATTTTATTGGTCTATCTCATTAATAATTATAATCTTAGCTCTAATACTATCTATTCCAAAAAGTTTCTATACCATTGGTACGTTAAAAGCATTGATATATTTACCTGTTGGTTTTACATTCATGTTCTTATCTTTACTAAATATTAGAGGGGCTAACAAACAGTTTATTCATACAAAACATACATACAACGCTTTCCAAATTAAGAAAAAACATAGGTTTCATAATAAATCTTAAAGCTATTACATCATGAAAATAGGTATCGAAGGTCAAAGATTATTTCGTGTAAAAAAACACGGAATGGATATGGTTGCACTTGAGCTGATTAAAAATCTCCAGAAAATTGATTTGATCAATGAA
>PHDR01000221.1 GCA_002841035.1 Bacteroidetes bacterium HGW-Bacteroidetes-12
TCTCCAGCAGAAATACAATTAGACCCATCTGGTTTTTCATCAGTACTAAGTTCCAACGGACTTTTTCCAAAGGTATGTTGTAATCCAAAAAAGTGCCCTAATTCATGTAATAGAGTGGAATTATTAGATAGTGCTTTTTCGTTAATGAAAATATAATTTAAAGAAGTTTTTTTATAGTTTGAAAAATTTTCGGTTAATACATTAGTATAGCCATTCAACGATTTTCCTTTCGGAACTATATATATATTTATGCGATTATTTTTATTGAATTTTTTTTGGCTAATAAGCTCATTTTTAATTTCAATGTTATTATAAATAGTATCAATTGAATATGTTGACGCTAAATAATATACGTTTGGATTAACAATGAAGTTTATTTTTGCTTCTTTAAAAATTGAATTTAATTTTGTTTCTATATTTTGTGTTTGTATAATTAAATTTTCTGAAGATGTTGTATTTATAAACTGAATGTCTATTTGAATAGGTTTTTGAGGAGATGTGTCATTCAATAATGCTATTAATTCGTAGCTTCCATCTTTTGAACAAAAATCGGAAGCACAAAGACGATGGGGTTCGTCTTCTTCAGAAGCTATGTTTTGATGAGGTTCTTCGCATGAAAAATTTATTGATAACATGGATATGATTAAAATTAGTTGTCCTATTTTATTAAATCGATGCAAATTAACTAAGTTTAATGAGGTGCTAATGTTCTAATTTTAATTTCGTTAATTAGTTCATTTACATCTGAAATTTTTTTTAATTCTTCTGCAGAAAATAGTTCTTTAATCTTATTGTTTTCTAATTTAAATAATATTGCAGGAAATTTTTTTGGCAAAAAAGAAAGATGCTCAAGTTGATTTTTATATAAAAAAGTTGTTTTTAAAGGATATTTTTCTAGAAATTCTTTCCATTCTTTTTTTGCTCCAAAATCCCCGTGTGTTAAGGAACAGAGTGAGCAGGGATATGTTGAAGGGGAGATTATTTTATGAGAAAAATCTATTAGTGAGTTTAACTTACCAGTACTTGCATTATAGATGAAAATCAACTCTTCACTCATAGAGACTTAATAATTTCTTGAATTTCTTCATCACTAAATTTTACCCAAGTTTTAGGTGCGTCCATTTTTTGTCCGCTTTTCAACACTTTTACACTTGGAATGTTTTTAGCTTTAATGTCAGCCCAGGTAATATCTTCCCAATTTTGTTTTTCGTATTCAACTAATTTTGTTTCGAGCATAGGACCAGAAACAGCCTTTCCAATGAGGGGCCACCAAGTGCTTTCTGTTTCTCTGTCCCAAAAAACAAAACCATCTAATCCGTTCCAAACCTGTTCATCAAAATAAGTATAACCACTTAATCCGAAAGTAAAAACTTTTCCGCCAATTTTTCTTGTATAAATAGCTCCTAAATCAGCCAAAACACAGTAAGCAGCCATAATAGGCTCTCCTCCAACAATATCGTTTATAATTTCATGGTGTGTAAGTAAATCAACACTATAAGCTCGGGCGTCACCGTTAATGTTTACAAATAAAAACCTTGATGAATCTGTAATAGATGTGTCTTTTTCTGCTTCTTTAATCGAAACATATTCAGGCTGAATAAGGGCATGAAATTTTTCTCTTCCTATTCCAAAATGAAAATTTTCTTCTTTAAGCGTTAGATTAGAAACATCAAAGTGCCAAGTTGAATCTTCTCCTCCATACATCATTCTTTTTTCACCAACGGTAAAAAATTTTCCTTTTTCTAATGCACTTGGGAATTTTCTTTTTTGAGGTTGTTCTTCTGTCTCAATTGTGTTAGATTCATTTTCTTTGTCGTCATAATTTTCTGAAGAACAGCTTGCTAAAAGTAGTAAGGTTGAAAAAACTAAAATTATTTGTCTCATTTTATTTCTAGGATTCGTTATCTAATCGGTTAATAATTGTTTCTTTAAGTTTTGGGTTTTCCTCAATTTTAATATTGTCAATATCTGATGCACTGGTTTTTAAGAAAAAATCATCAATTAATGTACTTTGTTTTTCATATCCTCTACATGCTTTACAAACCGATAAATGAAGTTTTAACCTCAATTTATCAATGAACGATAGTCCATTAATTTTTTCTTTTTCAACCATTTCGGTTGCTTTTTTACATGAAAGTTTAAAAAAACGCATAGTTTTATTTAATTATCCAATTTTTTTCGATACATATTTTCAATTGTAATTTAGCTCGATGTATCATTTGCCAATAATTTGACGATGTAATGTCTAACTCCTTACAAATGTCTGTTGCTTTTTTTTCTTCTTGATATTTTGATTCAATTGCAATACGCCAATTTTGAGGAAGTTTTTTAATACAATTAGTTAAAACAGTAGTGAAATCAACATTATCCAACAGGTGTTCTTGTTCTTCCCATTGACTATTTATTGGGGCAGAAACCCATTGACCACTATTATTAAACAACGCATCAGTTGTTTTTTTACTTAAAAATTCATCGTCTGTAACTTGTTCTATGTTTCTTGCCAATAGCCTATAATAGTCTATAATTTTGTTGTTTAATATTTTAAACAACCAAGTTTGAGGTTGGCTTTCAAATTTAAAATTATCAAAGGATTTAAAAGCAGATAAAAAAGTTTCTTGAACTAAATCTTCTGCTACTTCTTTTTTTGAAGTTTTATAGAAAGCCCAAGAATAAAGCTTATCAGAATATTCATTTACCCAATTTGTTAATTGTTCGTTTTTATTTTTTATCATATATTCCATTTGATAAAAGTACTCAATTTCGTTAAAAAAAAGAACTCCTTATAAATAAGTCCTTCATTTGTTTTTGTAATCCCAGTAGGGTTTAACTCTTGTTGTTTAACATATAATATTTCGTATGTTATAAAAAAATAGTTTGTTTTTGTGAAAAAATAATGAAATTAATTCAAAAACAAATGTACTAATTTTAGGGGTAACGTGTATTTGTTTTTTACGGCAATATCTATAAAATGACAGTACTTACAAACAATAATTCAGAACTAAATGTTGGCTTATTAACTAGACGATAGTAAGATATTAAGATTTTAGCTGACGGTCAATTATACCGATTGGATATTCAATATAGTCCAATCTGCATTTCATTTGATTAGACTATTTTCATATTCCATCGGCATTAACTATTGTATTAATATTTTAGTCCAAACTAAAATATTAATACAATTGATATTAGTTATTCGGTTTTGTTTTACGATATGCTCAAACTTAGTAGTTCCATAATACTGCGGAAATTTTTAGTTAGAGTAATACGCACTACTAAAACGCTAATTAATTTCCGATCCGCCTCAGGCGGAGGTTGAGGTATATGTTGCCGTCAGGTTAATAAATAATAATAGAACTCAGGTTAATAATAAGTTTTATAATTATAAGTTTGTACCCTCAAGTATTAATCTTATTTTATCCTTTTATATCAATTAATTTAACATCAAAATTTAAAATAATGCCAAAGATTATTATTATAATACTTACTATATTCGTATGTTCTATAACAGAAGCTCAATCTTTAATTAAATTTGGTATCACTTATACAATTGGGAAAGAACAAAGTCTGTTGGGAAAGAAGAAAGATAAGAACCATGAAACGAATGTAAATAGTTCTTATGGAGGTGGATTAACCATAGATTTAGGTTATATTTATTTGAATAATAACAACTTTGGTCCAGAAGCTACTTTAAGTTTCTTTTTAGGAAAACCCAAAACCATTGAGCATATTATTGATAATGAGATTGATAATCTAACCATTGTCAATAGAAAGATGCTGTTTTTTTCTCCTGCTTTGTTTGTAGTAGGTAGTTCAACTAATGATGTAAATCCTTATATAAGTTCGGGGTTATTATTTAATTTATGGGGGAATATTACTAAAACAGAATATGTTACCAAGAATGAAACAGAAAAGGCTGAAAAAACTTGGAAAGTAACATTGAATAAAGGCATCGGTTATAAAAGTAAATTAGGAATTTTATATGCAACTAATGAAAATTTACTATTTTTTGGAGAGCTACAATATCAAATGATTGCATTGGCTTATAAACGTGACTACTTAATAAACTATGTTGTTAATGGTGCTGATAAACTTTCCACGCTAACTATTAGTGAAAAAGAAATAGAATATCAAATAGCAATCACACACGATTCAAATTATTCTTTATCCAATAAATTTGATATTAACAAACCATTAAACAGCGTGATGCAATATGCAAACTATAATCATTTTGGCGTGAGTGGAGGGCTTTTTTGGAAACCTTAGGCGTGTTGGTTTTGTCGTTTAATTTTAAAAAAAACTTCCCAAATAACCCATGAATAAATAAGAAGGTATTCCAATGTGATTAACCAACTATTTTCATTAAAAATAGTTGTTCGGTATGCTGAATAGCTTAAAATTACAGCCCAACTCCAAACCAAGGTATAGCGGTAGGGAGTGAAAACGCTTAATAAAACCAATGTTGCAATATACCAAGGGTGAACTGTTGTACTTAAAAAGAAATAACATGTTAAACTTAGCAACATGGCAATTAAAATTTCTTTTGTGGAATCATTCTTCCTAAAAAAAGTAATACTAAGCACTATTAGAAGAATAAAAATGGGTATTATTTTTCCTATAATAGTAATTTGATTGTATCCACTTAGCTGAAAGCCAATAGCCCTGACAATATAATAAATACTTGCATTGAATTCAAATTTTTGAAACCACAACCCTATCGTTTGAGCATAATTATGAATAAAAGATTGATTAAAAAAGGGAACAAATAAGAGGGCAGTTGTTGCTAGTACGATGAAATAAAATACAATTAATTTTTTAAATTTAAACTGCTGAAAAAACAAAGGTAAAAATAAAAGAGGTATTAATTTTACAGAAATGGAGAGTGCAAACACAACGGCTGCCCACTTCCACTTGTTGGTATGAAGTAGATAAATACTCCAAATTAAGAAAAATAGCATTACATTTTCATAGTGCAGGTTACCTGTTAGTTCTATAATGATAAACGGATTGAGCATATATAAGAATAGGGTTGAAACTGGTAAGTTTAGTTTCTCTAAAAGTTTTTTTCCAAAGTAAAGAATTCCTATATCAGCTAGGATAAGTTGCAAACGCATAAAAATTATACTTCCTAGAATATTTCTGCTCGAAAAAAGATTAGCAATGGCAAAACATAGTTGATTAATGGGGGGGTAATTTGTATAATTATTAGCACTTAATTGTCCCATTTCTTTATGCAGTTCTTCAGCTTGGGCAATTGGAAAAATGC
>PHDR01000222.1 GCA_002841035.1 Bacteroidetes bacterium HGW-Bacteroidetes-12
TTTCCTTCATAAAAATCTTGAGCACCAACAATCAATTCTTTAAATAAGGAGTATCCATAATTTCCTTCAGCAGGAGAACAGATTCGCTTAAATGTAAATACAACATCACTTGCATTAAACGATCTTCCTTTTCCTCCTTCAAAACAAGCATTGTCATGAAAAAACACCTCTTTATTTAAGTGAAAAGTATAACTCAATCCAGAGGGGTCAACCTCCCAAAAAGAAGCCAACATTGGTTTAATAGATAAATTATCTTCATCAAAACGAACTAAACATTCATTAATTTGGCTGATTACCTGAACAGAGCTAAAATCAAGAACCTTAATTGGATCTAACGTCTGGTACTTTTCTAGTGATACAAAATCTAAGACGTTATCTTGCCCAGTATTAACATCTTGTTGTTGATCAACATCTTTTTTTTTCGTGCTCTCGTTATTACATGCTTGTAAAATTAAAAACACTATAATTATTGTGGTATAATAAGATAATTTCTTCATATTAATTTTGTTTCGTCAGCTAAAAATACAAAAATAGAATAAAGTTTGAGATAAACGATTTGTCTTAAACTTTTTATGTGTATTCAACTAAAGTTTTAAACAACAAATGTAGTAATATAAACCTATTTATAAAAAAAAAAATTAATAGTGAATTTAATTTATTCTTAACCTTTATACTTACAAGCACAAAAAGTTAACTATCTTTGTGTTTAATAAGAATCAATACTCATTAATATATGCTAAACGGACATAACTTCCACATCCCTGTTATGGGAATAGGTTTTACAATCGACACCCCAGTCAAAGTAGCTCATTATGGTATTTCTTCGGTAATATCATTAGGCGATGATGGTCTTGCTGAACGAATGCGTGCTTTTTATTGCAAAAAGTATGGATTTGAATATCTTGAAATTGACAATGACCAAGAAGATTATAGAGCAAAACGATTAACGGCTTACTTAAATTTAATAAATGTTATTGTACAAAATAATTTTGAGGCACTTAAAAACGAGTCTTTCTCAAAAGAAAGTAATTTGACTAAGTATTTCGAAATGCTTCCTGAGTCATCTTCTTTAAAACAAGCTTATCAAGCTATGCATGAAGAAAAGGATAACGCCATTCAACTTAAATTACAAAAAGCACTTAAGGAAAATATGGCTGTTGGGGATATTGACGTTAATGTTATGACCAAATTAGACCGAGATAACTACACAAAAAAAGGAGAGCAATTGCCCATAGAATATAATGATGCCCATGCAGCAGTTAGGGGGTTTGCGAAAAGTAATTTAACATCAGGCATCGTACTATCAGCAGGGTTGAGTCCACGATTATACAGTTATATAGCAAATTTTGATTGTTTTTTTCCTGACGAAAACGAACAACTGAACAAAACAATAATCTTAAAAGTAAGTGATTATCGATCTGCCCTTGTTCAGGGTAAATTTTTAGCAAAAAAAGGTATTTGGGTAACTGAATACAGAGTTGAATCAGGATTAAATTGCGGTGGGCACGCTTTCGCAACCAATGGGTTTTTAATGGGTCCTATTTTAGAAGAATTTAAACAACATAAGAATACCCTTATTAGTGAGGTGCATGAAATATTAAACGATACGCTTGTCAAAAGTGGTAAGCCAGCACTTAAAAAACCACTGAAATTAATAATTACAGCTCAAGGTGGCGTTGGAACACACAAAGAACATGATTTTCTGTTAAATTATTATAAACTAGATAGAATTGGTTGGGGAACTCCCTTTTTGTTAGTTCCAGAAGCTGTAAATATTGACGAAGATACATTAGGGAAATTAGCAAAAGCAAAAGCAGAAGATTTATACTTAAGTGATATTTCACCCATTGGCGTTCCTTTCAATTCACTTAGAGGAAACACCAAAGATGTAGAAAAAGAAGAAAAAATTGCATCTGGAAAACCTGGTAGTTCTTGCCCAAGTCAATTTCTGAAAATTTATAATAAGGAATTTACAGATAGACCTATTTGCTTAGCTTCTAGACAATATCAAAAACTGAAAATTGAAGAATTGAATGCAAAAAATTTACCTGAAGAAGCACACAAAAAAGCCTACGACAAAATAACCGTTAAATCATGTATTTGTGCTGGTTTGGTAATGACGGCATACACCGAAAATAATCTTTTAAAATCAACTGATGGCAAAGGAATATCTGTATGTCCTGGCCCAAACATGGCTTATTTTTCTAAAAAATCTACCCTCACTGAAATGGTAAATCATATCTACGGTAGAATTAACTTATTAAACGATACTTACCGTCCAAATCTTTTTGTTAAAGAGCTAGGTATGTATGTAGATTATTTGAAAAAAGAAATCCATGAATCTGTTGATGCCATTAATGATAGAAAATTAAAATACTTTGAAGAATTTAAAGAAAATTTAGTTTCTGGCATTGAATATTACAACACATTGGTAGAGGAAATGAAAGAAGAGTCTGAAATTTATAAAAATAAAATGATTGAAGAACTTCAAAAATCACTTTATCATATTACTGAAATAAACTTTCCGGTTCCTCAGGAAGTTAATAGATAAATGTTGTAATTCATTTCTTTTTCTGAGTAAAAAACAATATTGCACCAATAATGGGCAGCAATATTACTATCCACATCCAATTTCTTTTGGCTTTTGGATTATTAAAATGTGTTCTGTTTACTTCAGAAAAAGCCCATCCCGAAAGAAAGAAACCTAAAAGTAATAGGATTAATATTAGTCTAGCCATGAGTTATACCAATTTAATTATATAATGCTGCTAAGATATTTTCTAAAGTATAATGCCGATGTAGTTTTTAAGGAGCATTTATGCGAGATTTAAAAACACAATCGGTATTAACTTAAAATAATAATGCAAAGTTAATTAAGAACAAAATAACTTCGTCTATTTGATATATTTTATTTCATTACAATTCCTTATTTTTATCCCCCATAAAAGATAGCCTTATGAACAAGATATTAGTAGCCAATAGAGGAGAAATTGCATTACGAATAATGCGTACTTGCAGAGAAATGAATATTAAAACCGTTGCTATTTTTTCTGAAGCCGACAGAAATGCTCCATTCGTGAAATATGCCGATGAAGCCGTTTGTGTTGGACCTCCTCCTTCTAACCAATCTTATTTAAAAGTAGATAAAATCATTGAAATCTGTAAGGAATTAAATGTTGACGGATTGCATCCAGGTTACGGATTTTTATCTGAAAATGCCGAAGCTACCAGAAAAATTACGGAAGCAGGTATTACTTTTATCGGTCCTTCACCCGAAGCAATGGAATTAATGGGAAGTAAACTAGCCGCAAAAGCTGCTGTAAAAAAATACAACATTCCTATGGTTCCTGGTACAGATGAAGCCATTGATGATATTAACGAAGCAAAAAAAATTGCCTTAGAAATAGGTTTTCCTATTTTAATAAAAGCATCTGCTGGTGGTGGTGGTAAAGGAATGCGCGTGGTTGAAAATGCTGAAGAATTTGAAGAGCAAATGAATCGTGCAGTTAGCGAAGCAGTTTCTTCTTTTGGCGATGGAGCGGTTTTTATTGAAAAATATGTAGGTTCTCCTCGTCATATAGAAATACAAGTGATGGCTGATAGTCATGGAAATATTGTTTATTTATTTGAAAGGGAATGTTCTGTACAACGAAGACACCAAAAAGTAATTGAAGAAGCTCCTTCTTCAGTGCTTACTCCTGAAATTAGAAAAGCCATGGGCAAAAGTGCCGTTGATGTAGCAAGAGCTTGTAACTATGTTGGTGCCGGAACAGTAGAGTTTTTATTGGAAAACAACAAAGATTTCTACTTTTTGGAAATGAATACCCGTTTGCAAGTAGAACATCCCGTAACAGAAATGATTACTGGAAAAGACTTAGTAAAAGAACAAATAAATGTGGCAAGAGGCGAAAAATTAAGTTTTACGCAAGATGAACTAACCATTAACGGACATTCCGTTGAAGTTAGGGTTTATGCTGAAGATCCTATGAACAACTTTTTGCCAGATATAGGAAGATTAAACACGTATCAACGTCCGGAAGGAATGGGCATTAGAGTAGATGATGGTTTTGAAGAGGGTATGCAAATTCCAATTTATTACGACCCAATGATTTCCAAATTAATTACCCACGGAAAAGACCGAGAGGAAGCCATCAACAGAATGATAAGAGCCATAGACGACTACATTATCAGCGGGGTAGAAACTACGTTGCCTTTCTGTAAATTTACTTTGCAACACGATGCTTTTAAAAGCGGAAACTTTGATACGCACTTTGTTGGCACACATTTTACTCCCGAAAAATTATTAAATTCTTTTCCTGGACTGGAAGAAGTTGCTGCTTTGTTTGCTGTAAAAGCATATGAAGAAAACGAGCAGAAACTCAGTGTTGGGGCTGATAAAAATGTTGTTTCTAAGTGGAAATTGAGAAGAAATTAACCCAGCAAAACGGTAATTGCGAGCAACAATGAAGTTCCCTCAATAATAAAGGAATAAAAAAGTTCGGGTTGTTGTTTCTTAGAAAGAAACAGTAATATCACTACTAATAATATTGCAATAATTTCGGCTATCCATAAACCCATAGTGATGGATTGAAACACTAAAAACTCATAACTTGCAATAGAAACAAATCCAAATAATAGTAGTATTCCTAATAAAAGCGTGTATTTTACACCAAACGCTAACGGAAGTGTTTTTATACCTTTCTCTATATCATATCTCATATCTCTTATATCAAAAGGAATAGTAATGGCAACAACAAATAAAAATTGTTTAATGAGAAACAAAATATGCTGTAAATTTATTTGACTCACATCTTTACTACTTACTAAAGGCAACAATCCTGTCACCAAGGTCCAAACAAATGCTATTACAAAAATTTTTAGGTAAGGAATATCTCTAAGTCTCAACCATTTTTTGTTATAAGGAATAAATCTTATTACGTACACAATAGAAAGAATCCCCATAATCGTCAACACCATTATGGTTTTCATATCTATATAAATTAATGAACCAATAATAATTATGGCTGCTATAACAATAGTAAAAACAATAGGTTTTTTGTTTTTGTAAACCCACTTCATTCTAAAGCCGATATTGGCCTCATCAATTTCTTTTTGGTTTATTCTTACCAAACGCTGAAAATTATAAATGAAATAAGTAGCAGAAAAAACTAAGACCAGCAAAGCGTTAGAGGGCATTAAATTAAAATATAAAAACGTTCTGTAAGTGAGTGCTACAACACAAAGTGAAACAAAA
>PHDR01000223.1 GCA_002841035.1 Bacteroidetes bacterium HGW-Bacteroidetes-12
AACATTGCCATTGGAGAAGAATATATTGATAAACAGAAACTATTAAAAGCAGTTGAAATAGCCAATATCAAAGAATTTATTGAAGGCTTACCCTTGGCATACAACACTAAAATTGGTGCATCAGGTGTGGGCATGAGTACAGGTCAAAAACAACGCTTGTTAATTGCTCGTGCAGTTTATAAAAACCCTGAAATTATTTTCTTTGATGAAGCTACTAGTGCATTAGATGCACACAACGAAAAAGTGATTATGGAAAACTTAAATCAGTTTTTTAAAAACCGAACCGCCATAGTTATAGCACACCGTTTAAGCACCGTTAAAAATGCCGACCAAATTGTAGTGTTAGACAAAGGTAAAATCATTGAAAAAGGAACACATGATGAATTAATCAACCTTAAAGGAAGTTATTATAACTTAGTAAAAAATCAGTTGGAACTGGAAAAGATAGAATCCTCCCCAACCCAAAAATAAATTCGGGACTACGTAGAGGAATGAAAGAAAATGTAAATTAAAAATAAATGTTAAGGGAAAAACTTATAAATATCATTCCTTTTGGCAACAACGATCAAAATAATGGAGTTTTCATCGGTTTGTTCAAATCCAATTCTATAATCGCCAAAACGGTATCGGTAATAATTTTTAAATCCTTGAATTTTTTTAACGCTATGTATATCTCGAATAGATTCCATCGCTTTTACAGACTCAATAAATTTAAGAATAGCTTGTTTAATTTTTTTATCTTTTATTTTCTCAACACTTTTGGTAAAAGATTTATCAAAAAAAACATTCATCACTCAGATAGTTTTTTAAGAACAATAGCTTCATCCTCTAGTTCATTAGTCCTTACTTTATTCATCAATTGTCCAAGTTTAATATCTTCTAGTTCAGAAGCATCTAAAACACTCATTTTTAAACCAAGTTTTTTAGCTAAGTCTATCAATAATTTAATAGTTGATTCCGATTTTCCTTCTAATAGAATTGTTGCCATAAGTTGCCGTTTAAAAAACAAATTTAAGAAAAAATGTCAGAAACTACCGAAATAACAAAAGAAACAACTCCCTCTCCAAAGGAGATGGCTGGGGAGAGGATGGCTTTGAGTGTTGGCAGCCCTCCCCCTTCAGGGGAGTTAGAGGGGGTTTCGGAGCTGGAGGGGGCTTCTATCCGTTCTGACGAAGTACAAGAAATTATTTCTGCTGTACCCAATTGGATGATACGTTGGGGAATTACGTTGATGTTTGGATTAATTGTGATGCTTGTTGGGTTGTCGTGGTTTATAAAATATCCCGATATAATTGTTGGTAATGCAACACTTACAACTTTAGAACCGCCTGTAAAATTAGTAGTAAAAAGTTCTGGAAAATTGACTACTATTTTACTTACAGATGGTTCAATGGTTGAGAAAAATCAAATTATTGCAGAAATGGAAAATCCTGTAACACAAGAAGGTATTGCGTTTTTAAAAGATTATGTATTGGAAATTAAAAGTTATTTAAAGTCAAGTAAAAATGAATTGCCTTTAATAACCGAAAATCATGTTTTTGGAGCAATGCAAACTAACTTTAATGAACTACAAAAAAACTTGAAAAACTATGAAGAACAGATTAAAAACACATATAATACTTCTAAAATTAGCAACCTCAAGAAAAAACAACAACAATATCAAACATTAATTGCTATTTCTATCAAGCAATTGGCTTTAATCAAACAGGAATTGATAAATGCAGAAGATAAATATTTGGCAAATAAAAATTTATACAAGAAAGGGGTAATCTCAAAAATGGATTTTTATAATGAAGAAACCGCTTTTCGCCAAAAACAAATGGATGTAGAAAATGCGAAAAGAACAACCACCGACCAACAAATTACCTTGCTCAACTTAGCACAAGAATTAAGCGATTTAGAATTTCAATACCATGAAAACGAACGTATATTAGTAAACAACATTCAAGCAAATTTATTAGAAATCGAAAACGGTATTGAAAACTGGCAGCAAAACTTTTCGTTTGTTGCTCCTGTTTCGGGCAAGTTGGTTTGGTTAGAGAAATTACATCAAAATCAATTTATTGAAGCAGGAAAATCGCTGTTTGCAATTACTACTAATAACGAAAAATTTATTGCTTTGGCGACAATTCCTGCCACTGGTTTTGGTAAAATTAAAGCGGGACAAAAAGCAAGAATAAAACTCAACAATTACCCTTCTTACGAATTTGGACACCTTGAAGGAGTGGTTTCTAAATTGACTGAAATACCCAACGAAAACAGTTATCAAATAGAAATAACATTGAACAATGGAATGACGAGTTCATACAACAAACACTTGATTTTTACCCCTGAAATTACTGGTTCGGCAGAAATAGTTACAGACGACTTGAGAGTAATGCAGCGAATTTTTAACCAATTCAACAAACTATTTGACAGAAATACCAATACCAACGCTTCTGTGTCAAGTACATCGTGATTGCACCACGAATTCCACACGCAACCTCTAAAATCAAGTAGATATTTGTAGGTTAGCAAAGTTTAATACTTTTTATCTACTTTTGCAGTGGCGGACAATGAAGCGATTTTGATATACCCAAGATTATTATACTAAAACTTCCAACTTTACAAACTAAAATGCCTAACAAAAATAAAATACTCGTTCCTATAGATTTTTCAGAACAATCATTGATTGCTCTGAAGCAATCTTACAATTTGGCAAAAATTTACGATGCAGAAATTGTACTTATTTATGTTTTTGAAGAATTTAATCCAGTGATGAAAATGTTTTTTACTGAAACCAAAGGATTAAAAGAAGCGGTAACAAGTAACCTAAAAACCCTTGCCGAAGACACAACAAACGAAACAGGCATTGCTGTTTCTACTCATATTTCAAAAGGGTCTGTTTATGCTAAAATTGTAAAAGCTGCAAAAAAAATTAACGCCAAAATGATAGTTATGGGAACGCAAGGCGGAAATAGGAATAAATTCATAGGCTCTAATGCGTTGAGAGTAGTTAAAACAGCTCCTTGTCCAGTAATTACCATCAAAGGCAAAACACATAAAAAAGGTTGCAACCGCATATTATTACCATTAGATTTAACCAAAGCAACTGCCGATAAGGTTAAAATTTGCATTAAATTAGCGAAGCTATTTAATGCTGAAATTTATGTTGTTTCCATAATACTCAAAGATAAAAATGAAATCTATTCTAAATTAGAACAGCAAATTAATGAAGTAAAACAAAAAATAGAATCTGAAAATATTAATTGTAAATCAGAGTTAATTCATATAGAAAAAGGGCACGCAACTTTAGTTGAAGCAGTTTTGACTTATGCTCAAAAAATAGAATCCGACTTAATTGTAATAATGACTCAACAAGAAAATGACTTAAAAGAACTGTTTATAGGCTAAAAAGCACAAGCCATTATAAACCATTCTGAAATTCCAGTGTTAAGTGTATTACCACAAAAAAAGTACGATAAGATAAATTAAACTTTCAATAAATGCAAAAATTAATAGTCATAATATGTGTAACTTTTTGTTTAAATACCTATGCTCAAGACACCATTAACTACCTTGATAATACAGGGAAAAAACAAGGAGCATGGAAAAAATATCACCCCAATGGATTTTTACGTTATGAAGGTCAATTTAAAAACGACAAACCCACAGGTACTTTTAAACACTTTTACGATAATGGAAAATTAAGCATGAAAATCCACCATTTTGAAAAAGGACTAGCGTATGCAAATATGTATTATCAAACAGGTGAATTAAAAGCTACTGGCAAATATGAAAACCAACAAAAAGATAGTGTTTGGACTTATTATCATTTGAATGGAAAACCTATCTCAGAAGAATTTTATTTAAGTGGAAAAAAAGAAGGTTCATGGAAGGTTTTTTATGAAAATGGTAAAATTGCTGAAGAAAAAAATTATACGGATAATATTGAACATGGTGATTGGACAGAATATTATGAAAGTGGGCAACTAAAATCAAAATCTACTTACGACAAAGGAAGAATGGAAGGTAAACGCTACTTTTATTATGAAAATGGATTGATAAAAATTTTAGGTAACTATTCTAAAGACGTTCGACATGGCGTTTGGATGTACTATAATGAAGATGGAACAACAAAAAAGAAAGAAGAATATAAATTTGGAAAACGAATAGATGATGCAAAAGATGACAACATCATTATTGAAGATACGTTGAATCGAGAAAAGAAAGATTTTCTTGAATTTGAAGATTTATTTCCCCCAAGATAAAAAACATGAGCCAAAAAGGAAAAGTATTAGTTGCAATGAGTGGAGGAATAGATAGCTCTGTTGCTGCATTGTTGCTTCACGAACAAGGTTACGAAGTAATTGGTATAACCATGAAAACATGGGATTATGCCACTTCGGGAGGAACAAGAAAAACAACAGGTTGTTGCAGTTTGGACGATATTAACGATGCCAGAACATTAGCTGTTGAAAATGGATTTCATCACATAATTTTAGATATTCGTAAAGAGTTTGGAGATTTTATTATAGATAATTTTGTTGACGAATACCTTGCAGGAAGAACACCAAACCCTTGTGTACTTTGCAATACGCACATTAAATGGGATGCACTTTTAAAACGTGCTGACCAATTGGGTTGCGAATTTATTGCAACAGGTCATTATGCCCAAGTAAGGAAAGAAAATGGACGTTATATTGTTTCCAAAGGATTGGATGAAAACAAAGATCAATCGTATGTGCTTTGGGGATTGAGTCAAGAAAGTTTAGCAAGAACCATTTTTCCGTTGGGAGGCTTAGAAAAACCAGTAATTCGCCAAATGGCGTTGGATAGAGGATATAAAGAACTCGCAAAAAAAAGTGAAAGTTTTGAAATTTGTTTTGTTCCTGACAGCGATTATAGAGGTTTTTTAAAACGAAAAGTAGAAGGATTAGAAGAAAAAGTGGCTGGTGGAGATTTTTTAGATACACAAGGAAATGTTATTGGAAAACACAATGGCTATCCATTTTATACGATAGGACAACGAAAAGGACTAGAATTGGCTTTTGGAGACCCTCGCTATGTAATAAAAATTGATGCAGAAAAAAATCAAGTTGTTTTAGGTTTAGAAGAAGATTTGAACAAACAAGAAGTTTTTGTTCGTAATCCAAACATGATAAAATATGAAAGCCTTGAGCAAGAAATGGAAGCGTTGAGTAAAATTCGCTATAAAGACAAAGGTAAAAACAGTAAAATAATTCCTCTGCCAGACGGACGAA
>PHDR01000224.1 GCA_002841035.1 Bacteroidetes bacterium HGW-Bacteroidetes-12
ACAATTAGTCCAGTTGTAAATAAAAAAATTAGAATAATGTGTTTGTTCATAGCACGAAACGAATTGTTCAAAGATAACAAATGTTAGGACTAGTGCAATAGAAAATCTACCGATGAAACTCTTCAAAGGTATTATCAGAGTAAAAAACCACTATTTTCTGAATTTTTTTAGCACCTTCATGTTGATTGGTTGGTGTAGGAGGGGAGAGGTAAGTTGGAGTGGGTTCACTTTCTACTTGATTAGAAGGGATAATTTCTTTGGCGGCAGTATTTCCTGTTAACAACCATTCTGAATTCACTTTTGGAAATGCTATTAATACTTTTTGTATAAGTTCTAAACTGGGTTTGTTTCGACCCGAAAGGATGTGTGAAATACTTGATCGTTGCACGTTAATTTTATCTGCAAAAGCAGATGCGGATAGGTTGTTTAATTTCATAATAAACACTAATCTTTCTAATAAATCCATCGTTTTTTTATTGATTACAAATGTGTATTAATATTCAATTCACAAATGTAAACATTATTTTTGCGATAACTTTGTTACAGATGTAAATTTATTTAAAAAGTCAAGAAAGCAGCGTGAGTTTTTGTTTAACTAACATTATTTAATTAACTGATTTTAAATATATAAGTTAATTAAAATTCATGTAGATGCCAGGGTGTTTACAAATGTATTGATTAGGATTGAAAGCAGAATAAAAACGCAAGTCTATTTTGGTTACAAATGTAATTTATGAATTTGTAATCGTATTTATTTTGTTTGATTGATTTTAACGGTTAATACAAGGTTGCTTCAATATCAATCTGTATCAAAATGACAAAAAAAAAGTGTTTTACTTATCGCTAGCAAAACACTTTTTTTTGATAGTAGAATAAAATTTATTATGCTTTTTTACCCAACATTAATAATTCATTAACAACTACTTCGGTTACATATTTCTTAATACCTGCTTTGTCTTCATAACTTCGAGAGGTTAATTTACCTTCAATAGCAACTTCATTTCCTTTAGTGAGGTATTTTTCTACTATTTCGGCTGTTTTCCCCCAAGCAACAAGGTTGTGCCATTGTGTTTCTTTAACAGTTTCGCCTTTAGCCGTTTTATACGATTCGTTGGTTGCAACAGAAAATTTTGCTAATTTTTTACCGCCTTCTAAGTTAATGATTTCAGGTGCATTACCTATGTTTCCAATTAACTGTACTTTGTTTTTTAAATTGCTCATAATAATTAAATTTAAATGGTTTATATAAAAGTTTATTTTTAGTAATCCTGATTTGTTCAGAATTGATGAGGCAAAGTAAAGACTGTTCAAATTGCACATTCGGCTTTTAAGTGGTTACTTGTGTTTAATGTCAATTGTAACCATTTGTAAACGAATAAATTTGTTCTGTAAATAGATTTGATACCCTTAAATAATAATCAAACTAAGGTTTTTGGTAATTTCACAAAAAAATACATTGCCACTAATAAAACAAAAATGAATAAACAAGAAATCGAAAACATAGAATTAAAATTTCTGACTATTGAAGATTATCAAGAGTTGAAAGCGGCAATGATATTGGCATATAAATCTATGCCAGATGCTTATTGGGAAAAAGTTCAAATACAATCATTGATAAATAAATTCCCTGAAGGGCAGGTAGTTATAAAAATAAATGGACTTATTGCAGGTTGTGCATTATCATTAATTGTAGATTACGATATATATACAGAAAATCATACCTACAAAGACATTACACATAATTACTCCTTCAGTACACACACAAATGATGGCGATGTGCTTTATGGAATTGATGTGTTTATAAAACCAGAATACAGAGGTTTACGATTAGGAAGAAGATTGTATGACTACAGAAAAGAACTTTGTGAGAAACTAAACTTAAAAGGAATTGCATTTGGAGGAAGAATTCCAAATTATCATACATATTCCAACGAACTAACTCCAAAAGAATATATTGAAAAAGTTAAAAGAAAAGAAATAAGTGATCCTGTGTTGGATTTTCAGATATCAAATGATTTTCATCCAACAAAAATAATGAAAGGTTATTTAGAAGGAGACCAAGCATCTAATGAGTTTGCTGTGCTGATGGAGTGGGATAATATTTATTATGAAAAACCTAGTAAAAAAGCAGCTACAAAGAAAAAAATTGTTCGGTTGGGGTTGATTCAATGGCAAATGCGACCGTATAAAAATTTGGAAGAATTAATGCAACAAGCAGAATATTTTGTAGATACTGTTTCAGGATATCGTTCAGATTTTGCATTGTTTCCTGAATTTTTTAATGCTCCGTTGATGGCTGGAAATAATCACCTTTCAGAAGCAGAATCAATCAGAGAATTAGCAAAATTTACCAATGAAATTGTACATAAATTTTCTGAACTGTCCATTTCTTATAACATCAACATCATCACTGGTAGTATGCCTGAAATTAAAGATGACCTTTTATATAATGTAGGTTATTTATGCAAGCGCGATGGTTCCATTGAAAGGTATGAAAAAATACATATAACTCCTAATGAAGATAAAGTGTGGGGGTTGCAAGGTGGTAGTGAAATTAAAGCGTTTGATACAGATTGTGGTAAAATTGGAATACTGATTTGCTACGATTCTGAATTTCCAGAATTGAGTAGGTTGCTAGCTGATGAAGGCATGGATATTTTATTTGTACCTTTTTTAACAGATACACAAAATGGATATTCAAGAGTTCGCTATTGTGCTCAGGCAAGAGCAATAGAAAACGAGTGTTATGTTGCTATTGCTGGAAGTGTCGGTAATTTACCCAATGTACACAATATGGATATTCAGTTTGCACAATCCATGGTGTTTACACCCTGTGATTTTGCATTCCCAACAAATGGCATTAAAGCCGAAGCAACTCCAAACACAGAAATGATATTGATTGCCGATGTTGATATCGATTTGTTAAGAGAATTAAACCAATTTGGAACAGTAAAAAACCTAAGAGATAGAAGAAGAGACTTGTATGAGTTAAAGCAAAAAAAGTAGCAGGCTTGTTTTAAGATGGACTCTATGATATTCGATTTTTTCATTTTCCAATGTTCTTTTTGTTTTATTTCGGCATTTTTTTCTTTAATTTCACATCAAATAACATAACTTCTTAATGTGAAATTTAAGAAAAATAACCTCAAAATAATCCTAAAAATAACTATCGCCTAATTAATAGAACATTCCTTAAAATTTAGAACACAACTTGTTATAGGTATATTTGCATTTTATATCAAAACACGAGCAGTTAACAATGAATTACACAAAAGATAACAACCATCAAATTAAAGAATTATTGCAACAGCCTATATTTCAATA
This sequence comes from Bacteroidetes bacterium HGW-Bacteroidetes-12, assembly GCA_002841035.1. Classification (GTDB taxonomy): domain Bacteria; phylum Bacteroidota; class Bacteroidia; order Flavobacteriales_E; family Vicingaceae; genus BRH-c54. The sequence continues at coordinate 3,325 of PHDR01000224.1, forward strand.
CATAAGCGAAGCAGCAAACGCATTAAATGTTGAAAGTTATGTTATTGGAGGTTTTGTTCGTGATTTTTTTCTAAACAAATCTTGCAAAGACATTGATGTTGTGTGCAATGGTTCTGGAATTGCTCTTGCCGAAGAAGTGGCTAATCGAATTGGCAACAACACAAAAGTTACTGTATTTAAGAACTTTGGAACAGCTATGCTCAATTTCAATGGGTATGAAGTTGAATTTGTTGGGGCAAGAAAAGAATCCTACCAAAGAGGTTCTCGAAAACCTATCGTTGAAAATGGAACACTTGAAGACGACCAAAACAGAAGAGATTTTACTATTAATGCGATGGCATTAAGCCTTCAAACAACTGATTTTGGAACATTAATTGACCCTTTTGATGGAATAGGTGATTTACAAAAAAAAGTACTGAAAACACCTTTAAACCCAGACATTACTTATTCTGATGACCCACTAAGAATGATGCGAGCCATCCGTTTTGCTACACAACTTAATTTCGTTATTGATTTTGATTCATTCACATCAATTGCTAAAAATAAAGAACGTATAAAAATTATTTCGCAAGAACGTATTATTGAGGAGCTCAATAAAATTATTTTGGCAAAACAACCTTCAATTGGGTTTAAACTACTTTTTGATACAGGTTTGTTGGCTTTAATTTTTCCAGAATTGGATAACTTAAAAGGTATAGAAATAATAAACGGCAAAGGACATAAAGATAACTTTTACCACACCATTGAAGTATTAGATAATATTGCATTGAAAACCGATAATCTTTGGTTGCGTTGGGCTGCTATTTTGCACGACATTGCAAAACCAGCAACAAAACGGTTTGACAAAGATGCTGGTTGGACATTTCATGGACATGAAGACAAAGGAGCAAGAATGGTTTCCGCAATATTCAAAAATCTAAAACTACCGTTGGACAACAAAATGAAATATGTGCAGAAATTAGTGCTTCTTCATCTTAGACCAATAGCTTTAGTTAAGGAAACTGTGAGTGATAGTGCGGTTAGGAGGCTGCTTTTTGAAGCAGGAGAAGATATTGATGATTTAATGACGCTTTGTAGTGCAGATATTACTTCCAAAAATCCTGAAAAAGTTAAAAAATATTTGGCTAACTTTGAAATGGTTAAACAAAAACTAAAAGAAGTAGAAGAAAAAGACCAACTCAGAAACTGGCAACCCCCAATTTCAGGTGAGCTAATTATGAAAACCTTTAACTTAAAACCTTGCCGAGAAATAGGTCTTATTAAAGATGCAATTAGAGAAGCTATTTTAGATGGCAAAATTGAAAATACGTATGAAGCAGCTTATCAATTTATGCTTGAAAAATTTGAAAATTTGAAAATGTGAGAGTGTAACAATTTGAAAATGTCAAGATTACTTCCAACTTTATGAACTAACACCTAATTAAAAATGAGTACATACAAATTTAGAGTATTAATAGAAGGAGAAAAAAATGTTTTTCGTGACATCGAAATAAACAGCCATCAAAATTTTGAAGAATTTCATTATTGCATTTTAGCTTCATTTGGTTTTGATAATTCTCAAATGGCATCTTTTTATTTAAGCGATTTTGATTGGAATAAAGGACAAGAAATATCTTTGTTTGATATGGGTATTTCTGAAGGCGATGAAGAAAAGCTAATAATGAATCAAACCACTATAAAAGAAGGGATTAACTGTGTAGGTTGCCATTTGTTATATACTTACGATTTTTTAAATATGTGGAATTTCTTTATTGAATTACTCGAAATTTCGGTAAAAGAAAAGAAAGGCGATTTACAGTTGTGGGCTAAGAGCAACCCGGATTTGGAAATTAACCAAAATGACCTGGCCGTGGCTAAGTGGACATTTGCTCACGGGGAAATTGCC
>PHDR01000225.1 GCA_002841035.1 Bacteroidetes bacterium HGW-Bacteroidetes-12
TTTCAACTTTATGAACTTTCAACTTTATGAACTTTCAACTTTATGAACTTTCAACTTTATGAACTTTCAACTTTATGAACTTTCAACTTTATGAACTTTTAACTTTATGAACTTTAAAAACTTTCAACTATAATAAACCTATGACAAAAAAAATAAAAAAATACATTCTTATTTGTAGCATTGCTTTCACAAGCGTTTTTTCACTTGGATTTGCTGATAGCTACTTTGAAGTTTCTAAAAATCTCGACATTTTTGCTACACTTTTTAGGGAATTAAATATTTATTATGTAGATGGAACAGAGCCTGGAGAACTAATTAAAACAGGAATTGATGCCATGTTAGAATCGCTAGATCCTTACACTAACTACATTCCAGAATCAAACATTGAAGATTATAAACTAATGACCACAGGTCAATATGGTGGAATTGGAGCATTAATTCAAAAGCAAGGTGATTATGTTGTAATTTCTGAGCCTTACGAAGGTTTCGGTGCTTTTAAAGCCGATTTATGGGCAGGAGATAAAATTTTGGAAGTAGATGGTAAAGACGTAAAAGGAAAAAATACAGATGAAATTCGAGAATTATTACTCGGACAACCAGGTACTTCTATAAAATTAAAAATTGAAAGACCAGGTACGGAAAAGCCATTGGAAAAAACTGTAACTAGAGAAGAAGTGAAAATTAATGATGTTCCATATTTTTCTATAATGAATAAATCTGTTGGATATATTAAACTCAATAGTTTTACTGAAACGGCAAGTAAAGAAGTGAAAGACGCTTTTCAAAAATTGAAAGAACAAAATGCGACATCATTAATATTAGATTTAAGAGGAAATGGCGGTGGTTTGTTGAATGAAGCTGTAAACATCGTTAATATTTTTGTTCCTAAAGGAGTTGATGTTGTAAGCACTAAAGGAAAAATTACTGATTGGGATAAAATGTATAAAGCTATTAATACTCCTGTTGACACGGAAATACCTTTAGTAATTTTAATTGATGAGGGTTCAGCCTCAGCATCCGAAATTGTTTCTGGTTCATTGCAAGATCACGACAGGGCTGTTATTGTTGGAAATCGTTCCTTTGGTAAAGGATTGGTCCAACAAGTTCGATCGCTGAGCTATAATTCAAAATTAAAAGTAACCGTTGCTAAATACTACACCCCTAGTGGAAGATGCATTCAAAAAGTAGATTATTCGCATAGAGATAAAAATGGAAAAGTAAAAGAAGTTCCTGATTCATTGATAACTGAGTATAAAACCTTAAAAAACAAAAGACCTGTTTTTGATGGAAAAGGCGTTGACCCTGATGTGAAAATTGAGAAAAAAAATATGAGTGATATTTCGGGAAGTCTTTATATGAAAAATCATTTTTTTAATTATGCTACAGCATTTAGATTGAAAAATCCAACTATTGCTGATGTTACCAATTTCTCAATCAGTGATGCTGAATACGAAAAATTCATTCAGTATTTAGAAGATAAAGATTATGATTATACCACTGAGAGCGAAGATTTATTAGCTCAGCTAGAAAAAGCTACCAAAGAAGATAATTATTATGAACGATTAGAAAAAGAATATAAAGCATTAAAAGATAAATTAAATCATAATAAAAAAGAAGATTTATATATCCACAAAGAAGAAATAAAATACATTCTTGAAACAGAAATAGTTACTCGCTATTTCCATCAAAAAGGAAAAATTGAAGCAGCCTTAAAAAATGACCCAGCAGTGGATGAAGCGATTACTATTTTAAAAGACAATGCGAAATATACCTCTATTTTATCAGGAACAAAAAAATAGATATTTATTCTAAATCTCAAACTTTGAACTACAAGCATCACAGAAAGTTTGTCATTTTATTTTTAATGATGATAGTGGTTGGATTGTCTCTATCAAAACCACTAATTACTCTTGGCGAAATAGGTTTAGGAGCAGCTTGGCTCCTTCAAGGAAATATAAAAAATCAAATTCTTTCCTTTTTTAGAAATAGAATTGTGCTTCTACTAAGCTCAATCTATCTTTTAACGATAATTGGGCTATTTTATACTACAAATTTTGAGTTTGCAACAGGAGATGTTCGTAGGAAAATTCCACTTTTTTTACTCCCTTTTCTTTTAAGTGGATTAAATCCTTTAACTCAACAAGAGATTAAATTTATTTTTAAAGTTTATGTAATAGGCGTTGTCGCTTCTTCTTTTTGGAGTGTTTTCGTTTTGTTGGGAGGACTAAATGAAGTTATAATAGATACTCGTCAATTATCCCGTTTCACATCACACATTCGATTTGGATTAGCAATTTGTTTAGCCATTTTTGGAAGCATTTATTATGCGTTGAATGAAATTGATACAAAAAATAAAATTAAATGGTTCATTGTTGGTATTTGGTTGCTGATTTTTATGGTGATTATAAATCTCTTTACTGGCATTCTTGTTTTTTTTATAACAGGCTCCATTCTTCTGTTGTTTTACGGTACCCAGCATCAAAATAAAATTGTTAAAACAACTTTTTTCTTTGTTTTTATAACACTTATAGCTTCTGTTTCTTTCTACATAAACAACTCAATATCAAACTACAAAGCAGCACAACAAGTAGAGTCTTTACCTATGGGTGAATATTCAGAAAATGGAGAAAAATTCTACCATGACACCATAAGCGAAGTGAAAGATTTTAAGGAAAATGGCAATTACATCTATAGAAATATTGCTTTTACTGAGCTTGAAGAAGCATGGAATAGAAGAAGCGATTTTAATTTCAACGGTACAGATTTAAAAGGGCAAGAACTGAAAGCTACGCTTCTTCGTTTTATTACATCAAAAGGAGAGCGAAAAACAGCCCAAGCAATTGAAAATTTAAGTAAAGAAGAAATAAATGCAATTGAAAAAGGAATAGCAAATCATCTTTATATAAAAATGAATGATTTTTCTCGCAGAGTACATAAAATAATATGGGAGTTTGATGTGTATAATAAGCATGGAATAGCTAGTGGACATTCAGTTGTTATGCGATGGGTTTATTGGAAAAATGCGTTTAGTATTTTTAAAAAAAATGTTTTTTTTGGTGTTGGAACTGGTGATTTGCAGGATGCTTTTAATCAGGAATATCAATCACAAACAGTACTTTCCGAAAAATATTATTTAAGAGCCCATAATCAATACATTACCTATGCGGTTAGTTTTGGTGTAGTTGGTTTAGCTTGGTTTTTAATTTTTTTGTTTTATCCTTTTTTTAAGTTAAAACTATATAACAACTTTTTATATCTTGCTTTTTTTTGTGTAGCACTACTTTCTATGGTTACAGAAGACACACTCGAAACCCAAGTTGGAGTGATGTTTTTTACATTTTTTAACACTATTTTAATTTTTAATAGCACTAATAGCAAAATGGTTTAAGTAGTTTTGCGATTATGATTTTAAAAAAAGTAATAGCAGCATTTTTATTAACTATTTTAGTTAGTACTTTTTCGTTCACTTACTTTTCAGTTCCATCTAATCAATTCATTGAAATAAATGAAGAAGAAAACAAGCATAACGGAAGTTCTATTTCATTTTCAATGCAAGAATATCTAGCTGGCGATGCATTAGAAAATCTGTTTTTCTTCTCTGCAGAAATGCTTTTATTTAAAACTAAAATTACTTTTTTAACTTTCATTAAAAAAGTAATTGCCCCACCCCCCGAAACCATCTAATTTTTTTCTTGTGCATTTTTCTTCTTAAGAATAAGCACCTAAGTAAAACAACCAATTAAGTTGTTTTATATGCTATTCATATTACTCTTTTTATCAATAATTGTATTGTTGTGAGAAGTGAAATATCAGTTTGTTTTATCTAAAAATTACATAATAATGAGTTTTAAAAAATTAAATATATTCACTAATCTAACATCAGACTTACCTGCTGGGTTAGTTGTTTTTTTGGTAGCACTTCCCTTGTGTTTGGGTGTTGCATTAGCATCAACAGGCAGGCCAGATCTTCTTTTTTCTGGTATAATAGCAGGAATAATAGGAGGAATTGTAGTTGGTGGTTTAAGTGGCTCATCATTAGGCGTTTCTGGTCCAGCGGCAGGGTTAGTAGTCATTGTATTAACCGCTATTGAAACACTAGGCTCTTTTGAAGCATTCTTATTAGCAGTAGTCCTTTCAGGGGGTATTCAACTTATTGCTGGATATTTAAAAGCAGGAATTGTAGGCTATTTTTTTCCATCTTCCGTAATTAAAGGAATGCTTACAGCAATTGGCATTATTTTAATTCTAAAAGAAATTCCACATGCTTTAGGATATGATGAAGATTACATAGGCGATTTTGCACTAAAACAAACGGACGGGCATAATACTTTTACAGAGCTATATTATGCAGTAAAATACAGTAGCTGGGGAGCAATAATAATAAGTGTAATTTCTTTAGGGTTGCTTATGTTATTTGAAACAAAATTTATGAAAAAAATTACATTATTTAAGTTCCTTCCTGGAGCTTTGTTTGTTGTGTTATCAGGAATATTACTAAATTATATATTCACTATAACAGCTCCAGAATTAGCTCTTGCTGGCAAACACTTGGTTCAGCTTCCTGTAGCTAGTTCAGCTCGGGAGTTTGTCAGTTTCTTTAAATTGCCTGATTTTTCTGCTATTACAAATCCTCAGGTTTATGTAGTTGCCATAACCTTAGCCATAGTTGCAAGTTTAGAAACACTTTTATCGGTTGAAGCTACCGATAAACTCGATCCTTATAAAAGAAGAACGCCCTCTAACAGAGAATTAAAAGCTCAAGGAATTGGCAATATGATTTCTGGTTTAATTGGTGGGTTACCAGTTACTCAGGTTATTGTAAGAAGTACTGCAAATATTACTTCTGGAGGAAAAACAAAAATGAGTTCAATTTTTCATGGAATTATATTGTTTTTATCCGTAATAATAATTCCTGTATTTTTAAACTACATTCCTTTAGCTTCGTTGGCTGCAATTTTACTTATGGTTGGCTATAAACTTGCCAAACCCACTTTGTTTAAACAAATTTATGAACTTGGTAATGAGCAGTTTATTCCTTTTATAATCACAGTTATAGCAATAGTTACTACCGATTTGTTGAAAGGAATAGGAATAGGCATGGCAATTGCAATTTTTTATATCTTGCGAAAAAATTATAAAAATGATGTAAATTGTAAAAAAATAGAACAAGACGGAAAAACGACTTATTATTTAACCCTTTCAGAA
>PHDR01000226.1 GCA_002841035.1 Bacteroidetes bacterium HGW-Bacteroidetes-12
ATAAGTTTTGCTTTTTGTTTGCCCAATTACAGATGAAGTAATAAAAGCAAAAAAAGCACTTAATAGTAACAAATTCTTAAACTGAACCATTTTGCCAAAATTAAAGATAGTTATACCATCAAAAGAAACTTTAGAGTATTTTAACAAATTAATAAATCTACTATTCTTTGTTTGCTATAATTTGAGAGGGCTATCAAAAATAGTGTCTTATAAATCGTAATTTTGCACCATGTATCTTCAGTTTATCATCTTTGCTTCCCTATTTATTTTAGTACTCGATTGGTATTATTACCGTTCTGTAAAAAATTTTACAAAAAATTTTACTCCAAAAATAAAAGCAACCTTTCGTTTTTCCTATTGGGCATTCACTTTTTTGGTTATTACATTTTTAATTTTCATGACAACCTATTTCATAAATAAAACCGCCATGCCAAAATTTGCCCGAACATATATGATGGGGTTTATTTTTATGGTGGTTGTTTCAAAAATTATTGGCATTGTGTTTCTTATGCTTTATGATGTTCAATCACTAACCTTATTCATAAAAAAAAATATAATCAAAAAATTTTATCCTAAAAAAATAGAAAAATCAATTGGTCGAAGGAGTTTTTTAAAGAAATCGGTTATCATTGCATCAGCCATCCCATTTGGAACACTATTATTTGGCATAGTTAATTCAGCTTTTGATTTTACAATTAGAAGGCAAAAATTAAAACTAAAGAACCTGCCAAGTGCTTTTAAAGGATTAAAAATTATACAAATTTCCGATATTCACACAGGCAGTTTTATAACAACTACTCCGTTGGAAGATGCTGTTCAATTAATAAACAAGGAACAACCCGATATTGTTTTCTTTACGGGCGATTTAGTGAATGATATCAGTGAGGAAGCATTGCCTTTTATTGACACCCTCAAAAAAATAAATGCTCCTTTGGGTGTTTATTCCGTATTAGGAAATCATGATTATGGGGATTATTTCTACCAACCAGATGATGCTGAAGGGAAACAACACAACCTCAAATTGATGAAAGAAATTCATGAAAAATTAGGTTGGAAATTACTCAACAACGAACATCATATTCTTGAAATAGACAATCAACGCTTAGCAATTATTGGTGTTGAAAATTGGGGGCATGGGCACAGATTTCCAAAATATGGCAATCTAGAAAAAGCAAAACAAGGTTGTTTACAAGAAGATATAAAATTACTACTTAGTCATGACCCTTCGCACTGGGATGCTCAAATATTAAAAGAACATAAAGATATAGCCGTTACCTTTTCGGGACATACCCACGGAATGCAATTTGGAATTGAAATACCAGGATTCAAATGGAGTCCTTCCGAATATCTTTATCCGCAGTGGGCTGGTTTATACAAAAAAAATGAGCAACAAATTTATGTCAACAGAGGTTTAGGCTTTTTAGGTTATCCAGGAAGAGTGGGAATATTGCCCGAAATTACTGTTTTTGAATTGGGATAAATTTACCGTACTCATCTTTATAAATTTCTGAAATAAACTATCAACATACAATTCTATTTTTCAAACACTTGTTTGTTAATTAAAAAAATTAGTTTACTAGTAAATAACCATTTTTTAATTGTATTCTTGCACAATTAATATTAATTTTTTTATCATGAAAAAGACATTCTTATCTATTTTATCACTTTTATTAATTTTTACTTATACAAACGCACAGTCTGTTATTGAAAAAGGCGACATTGGGCTAAATGTTGGTATTGGAGTTGGAGGTACTGGTGGATTATTTCCATCTTTAGAAGCTGCCGTTGAATATGCTGCTATTCCAACAGGGTCTATTGGAATTGTTTCTTTTGGAGGAAAAGCGGCTTATAAATATTCAAGATACAATTACTCCAATTTTTTCAATAATAATTTGAATGAAGATTTTCATTACAATCAATTTGAATTTGGAGTAAGAGCAGCTTGGCATTTACTTTATTTTAACAATAGCAAATGGGACGCTTATGCTGGTTTTGGTTCTGGTCTTCATTTATATAGTGATTATAGACGATTCGACTCCTCGAACAACAGACCATTAAGAAACGGAAGGTCTGGAATTTATGTAGAAGGTTTTGTTGGTGGGAGAATGATGATGAGTGAAAGCTTTGGTTTTTATGCTGAAGCGGGTTATAGCCATACTTCTGCTGCGAGAATAGGCTTAACTTTTCTTTTTTAAAATAGAGTCCATCTATAATGTCGGAAGTCCGATGAAGAACTTCATTGCGAATCCAAAGTGTTGGATTGTGACGGGGAGTTGAAGCAATCTGTCCTTCGATTAGACAGATTGCTTCGTGCCTCGCAATGAAGGTAGCGAAGGGGCTTGAATGTATCTTTAGTCGTCAGTTAGCAAAATCTGCAAAGTGTCGTTTATTTTAACTTCCCAACTTTTTTTCTATTTTTGGACTCAAATCATCCAGATGAAACAATTTTTAATTTTATTCTTTGCCCTCTTTAACTGTGCTATCTCCTTTTCGCAAGAATACATTGATTTACTCAAATTTCACTACGCTGCTACTCCAAAAAATAATTTTGTTGACACTAACGATAAAGCACCATTATCAGAAGTAGGTATAGACCTCACACTCCCTCTTAAAATTAATAACTCATTGACTATTATTACAGGTTTGTTTTGGGAAAACATCAACACACAACTGGCTCCTGAAACTGAAGAAATTTCAATATCAACACTTAACATCAGAATAGGCATCAACAAAAAACATAGTGAAAAATGGTCGGGTACTTATTTACTTTTGCCTAAAATCAGCTCCGACCTTAAAGACATAGACAAAAATCATTTTCAACTTGGTTTTTTAGGTTTACTTAAACGTACACATTCAGCAACTAAAAATTACAGTGTTGGTTTGTATTATAACCAAGAGTTGTTTGGTCCTTTTTTCGTCCCCTTATTAGGTTTATACCGAAAAACAGAAAAGTGGGAATTCAACATCACCTTACCCATTTGGGCAGATATTAATTATAGTATTAGCAATAGAATTAGTGCTGGAGCAACTTTTAGTGCTTTTGTAAGAAGTTATTATTTAGGAAATTATGATAATTATGTAGTAAAGAAAAACAATGAACTTTTTGGCTATTTACAATACAAACTAAACAGAAGTATTTTGTTTCAAGCAAAAATAGGTTATTCTATTGGTAGAAGTTTTAGGGCTTTTCCAAAAAACGAAAAAATAGACCTTGGAATATCCGCCTTCCGATTTGGAGATAACAGAAAAAAACTCAATTCTGATTTTGAAGATGGTCTAGTATTTAACTTTCGAATGATTTATCGATTTGATTTAAGTAATTAAATAGACTAAATTTGCAACTAAATTCTTCAATAAAATGAATATCGCACTTTTCCCTGGTTCGTTCGATCCTATCACCATTGGACACGAAAATATAATTCGAAGAGCATTGCCGCTTTTTGACAAACTCGTTGTTGCTGTTGGAAGCAATACCAATAAAAAACACTTGTTTCCCCTCGAACAACGCACCAATTGGATAAAAAAAGTGTTTGAAGATGACCCAAAAATAGAAGTGGTTTCGTATGATGGACTAACCGTTGATTTTTGCAAAAAAATCAACGCAACTTTTATTGTTAGAGGGCTTCGAAATAGCTCTGACTACAACTATGAGAGCACCATTGCACAAATGAATCACCAACTTGATAATTCCATTGAAACATTATTTTTGCAAACAACCCCTCACCTCTCTGCAATAAACTCAACAATTGTGCGTGATATTATCATCCACAAAGGTGATGCAAGTAAATTTATACCAACAGCTATTAAACAAGGTTTTATTAAAAAATAATGGTAAAAAAAACTATTCTACTTTATTTTTTTTGCATCGTTTCTCTTCTAACATATGCTGGAAATTCTGTGATAAAAGGAAACGCAAAAAAATTTTCAGGAAACGAACTGACTGTCTATCAATTTAAGGATTACCTCACTGAAATTAAAGAAAAAATTGGTTTCACAAAAATAAATTCAGATGGTTCGTTCAGCTTTGAGTTTGAAACTGACAAAATCGAAAAAATTGAACTTACCATTGAAGATAAATCTACATGGTTTTTTATTGAACCAGGTGGAGTTTACAATCTCATTCTTGAGTATGATGAAGAACTAAATAAATCGAGAATTTACGACAGAATTCTTTCATTACGTTTTAGTTTTCCTGCACCAACAGAACTCAATCAATTGATTGCAAAATTTAATAGAAAATACGATGAATTCATTAGTAAAAATGAAGCTATTTTTCTGAAAAGAGACGGATCAGTTGCTCCTTTAATTAGTGAATTTGAGAAAAAAACTATCAATGAATTCAAGACCTATAAAAATGATTTTGTTTCAGAATATATTACTTACACCATTGCATCAACATTCAATTCCATAGATATTTCATACACCAAACGAGATTCTGTTACGTTTGACAAAGCAAGCATCTATTTAAAATATTTGCACAACAAACCAGTCAAATACAACAATCCCGAATACATTAACTTTTACAAAAAAATTTTTAAAAGCGAATTAAAAAATTTAACCTTAAAAATTTCTGGAATGGACATTACCAAAGCCATTAATGAGCAAAACAGTGTTGAAGCATTATCGAAAGCATTGAGTAAATATCCTTTTTTAGAAAATGAAGAATTTAAAAGCCTTTTCATGATTAATGGATTACGAGAAATATATAACGATAAGTATTTCACTCAAAAGAATATCATTTCTATATTGGAAAACATCAAAACGAACTCTATTTATCCAGAACAACAAAAAATTGCAGCTAATGTAATTGAAAAACTTACCATCAAAAAACTAGCAAAAGGTAGTAAAGCTCCTGATTTTGAACTACTAACAAACACTAACAAAAAGATTTCTTTAGCTGATTTCTCTGGTAAATATGTATATATCAATTTTTGGGCTACTTGGAGTATTCCTAGCCAAAAAGAAATGAAAATTATGGAAGTTTTGCACAAAAAATACAATTCAAAAATTGAGTTTGTGAGCATTTGTACGGATAATGATAAAAGCAAAATGATTACATTCTTAAAAGAAAATCCTACAATGAACTGGACGTTTTTGCATATCGGAGAAAGTCGTGTTTTATTGCAAGAATATGAAGTAAGAAC